>CAIRBY010000559.1 GCA_903876865.1 uncultured Acidobacteriia bacterium | reverse complement strand
TGGCGCGGTCGAGTTCGGCGTACGTGACGACTTCTTCGCCGCAGACGATAGCGGGCTTGTGGGGATTTCTCCCGGCGGAATGGCGGAGCGCCGTACCCAGATCCATGGGTTGCAGTCTACCCCAGATGGGCTGCGGCGACAACTTGCGCGGGCGGGAAATGTTACGCTCACCAGAGTGGTGTTTGGAAGCAAGTTGAGGGAGAGAGCGAATGTCTAAACAGACGATTGCGGTAGTGGGAGCCACCGGGGCGCAGGGCGGGGGATTGGTGCGCGCGATTCTGCGCGATGGCAGCGGCGGGTACCAGGCACGCGCCATCACGCGCGATGTGAATTCGGACAAGGCGAAGGAACTGGCCGGGCTCGGCGCGGAAGTAGTGGCGGCGGATGTGGACGATGAGCAGAGCCTGGTGCGCGCGTTCGAAGGCGCGGACGCCGCCTATTGCGTGACCTTCTATTGGGCGCACTTCTCGCCGGAGAAGGAGCGGGCGAATGCGAAGGCGATGGCCAGCGCGGCGAAGGCAGCGGGTGTGGGGCACGTGATCTGGTCCACGCTGGAGGATACGCGCAAGTGGGTGCCGCTGAGCGACGACCGGATGCCGACGCTGCTGGGCCAATACAAGGTGCCGCATCTGGATGTGAAGGGCGAATCCGACCACTACTTTCTGGAATCGGGCGTGCCTGCGACGCTGCTGCTGACCTCGTTTTACTGGGACAATTTCATCTCCTTTGGAATGGGGCCGAGCAAGGGCTCGGACGGGCAACTGGCGATCACGCTGCCGATGGGGGAGGAGAAACTGCCGGGGATCGCGGCGGAGGATATCGGCGCGTGCGCGTACGAGATCTTCAAGCGGGGCGGCGAGTTCGCGGGCAAGACGGTCGGGATCGCGGGGGATCATCTGAGCGGGACGGAGATGGCGGCGGCGTTCACGCGGGTGCTGGGGCAGGATGTTCGCTACAACGATGTGCCGCCGGAGGTGTACCGGAGTTTCGGTTTTCCGGGGGCGGAGGATCTGGGCAATATGTTCCAGTTCAAGCGCGATTTCTCGGCGGATTTCCGCGGCGCCCGCAGCGTGGAAGCCTCGCGCGCGCTGTACCCCGCGATCCAGACGTTCGAGGAATGGCTGGCGCGGAACAAGTCGCGGCTTCCGGTCGGGTAGGCTCGGGCGCCGGGCCGGCCGCCCGTGTAGGGAATTCAGACAATAAAATCTGATTTTCCTTCACGTGATCGCTTCTCGCTCGCGTATCTCCTTTGTCATCTGCATGGCACATGCCGTGCAAGGTTACTGGCGAAGGAGTAACAATGAGCGATCCATCTACATACTGGCTGACGTTCACCAACGCCGCATTGGGCGTCGTCGTCCTGATCTGCTGTGTCGCCGTAGCGATCGGCGTGATTCAGGAATTGGCCGCGAAACGAAAGAAGGCGAACGTACTGTCGCACATCGACCGTGACGTAGCCGACCTGGTTGCTTCGTTCCAGGACGGGCACGCTTTCCACCTCCCGCAACTCGGTGTGACCATGGCAGACGGCGGAGAGCCGCTGGCCAACAGTCCCGAGCCGCGGGAAAAGAAAGAAGAGAAGTAACTGCCATGACCTGCCCGTTTCTCAACGAAGCTCAGGTCAAGTATTGCCAGACTTCCTCCGTCCGGAAACTGATTCCGATCGCGGCGGTAGGCCGGGCAGCGGACAAGTGTTCCAGTGCGGATCACCTGACCTGCCCGGTCTTCCGCGCGCATCCGGTTCAGGGGGCGGAGGAGACGGCGGGAGACGCAGCGACCTGCGGGGCATGTCCGTTTCTGGGCGAATCCCTCATGCAGTATTGCGCCGCCGCGCCCGTGGTCAAAATGGTGCCGTATAGCGAGAGCCTGCTGGCGCGGTGCGGCAGCGATCGCTTTCGCTACTGCGAGCTCTACCTCTCCATGGCGCATCCGAGGATCGTCGCGGAAGAGGTGGATGGCATTCCGGTACCGGAATGGCTGCGCTATTCCACGAATCACATGTGGCTCGATGTGGGCGAAGACGGCTACTGCCACGCCGGCATCGATGGGTTCCTGAGCCGCGCGCTGGGGCGGGCGGAACGCATCAGCTATGTGTGGCAGCAAGGTCAGCATCGCGCCACCGCGGTGGTGACGGTGAACGGAGTGGATCACGAGCTGGTGTTTCCGAATCCGTTCCTGATGACGAGTTGCAACCTTTACCTGCGCGCGGACCCTTCGCGCCTGACCGCCGAGCCGTATACGAGCGGTTGGCTGTTTGAGGGCAAACCGGCGCCGGAGACCTCCGCCAACCTGCTGCAAGGCGCTGCCGCGCGGCATTGGATGGAGCAGGAACAGCGACGCATCAACGAGTTTCTGCAACAGCAGCCGGGACCCAACGGGCCGCTCGCGGCCGATGGCGGATTGTTCGCACCGGGCTTGGCGCAGTATCTCGATCAGGAGCAGATGCGGGCGATGTTCCACACATTTTTCTCGCCGTACGCGGATCCAAACCCGGCGGCGCAAGGAGCAAACTCTTGAAACTTCGGGGACCAATTGTATTTCTAGCCGGAGTGCTGGTAGCGCTGGGCGCGGGCTGGGCCGGCTTTCCGCGCCTGATCTACCAGACGCGGCGGCAGCCGGTGGATTTCAGCCATCAGGTGCATGCCGAGAAGGCGGGCGCGAAGTGCGAAGATTGCCACGCGTATCGCGCGGACGGAAGTTTCGCCGGCGTGCCCGCTTTGGATAAATGTTCCGGCTGCCACACCGCCGCGATGGGCTCCACAGTGGCCGAGAAGAACTTCATCGACCAATATGTGACGCCGCAGCGCGAGCCCGAGTGGCTGGTTTACGCGCGCCAGCCCGAGAATGTCTACTTCTCTCACATCACGCACACCAAGCGCGGCAACTTGAAGTGCGAGCAGTGCCACGGTAACCAGGGCGCGAGCAACTCGCTGCCGCCCTACCAGCAGGACCGCATCAGCGGCTACTCCCGCGATATCTGGGGACATGCCGGACGGCCCGCGATGACGATGGACGCCTGTGTGGCATGCCACCGCCAATCGCACCTGGAACATAGTTGCCTCGATTGTCATAAGTGAGCGTGTCCCAAATGAAAAATTCACGCAGAGACGTTTTCAAATTCGCCGGGGGCGCCATGGCTGGCGCGGTGTTGACTCCGGCGCCGTGGCGGCTGATCACGGATACGGCGCTGTGGAGCGAGAACTGGCCGGGCGTGCCGCGTCCGGCGCGCGGCGAGATCCGCGCCCGCTTCACCACTTGCGCGCTGTGCCCGGCGGGGTGCGCGGTACGCGCGCGCTGCGTGGGCGAACAGCCGGTACTGTTGACCGGGGTAAGCGGCGGGTTGTGCCCCTTCGGGCTGAGCGCGCATCACCTGCCGTATCATCCGGCGCGGTTGAGAAAAGGACCGGTGGCGGAAGCCACGGCGGCGGTCGCGGGCAAGGCGGGCCAGGGGATCGCGGTGCTGGATCTGAACCCCGGGCGCACGGCATCCTGGAGTTACCGCCGGGCGATGGGGGCGATGAAGGGTGCGTACCTCACGCCGCAGGCAGAGCCTTTCGCGTATGACCTTTCGGCCGCGCGGACGGTGCTCAGCATCGGCACTCCGCTGCTGGACGGGTGGGGCACGCCTTCGAAGGTGAATGCGGCGCGGCCCAATTTCCGGCTGATTCAGGCGGAAGCGATGGAATCGCGCACGGCGATGCTGGCCGAGCAGTGGATCCCTATCGCGCCGGGCAGCGAGAGCGCGTTCGCGAAATCGATTCCTCAGCTCGAGGCGGCAAGGGAACTTTCGCTGGTGTTGGGCGAGGGTCCGGAGATTGCGGAGATCAACCAGCGCATCGGCGCGTTTGGCAAGACGGTGTTCGGACGCAGCGAAGCGGTGGTGCCCGAGACCTGGACGCGCGAGGCGGCGGCGGTGACGGCGTTCGCGGATGTGCCGGATCATTCGATTGCGGTGCTACTGATCGATGAGACGCCGGCGACGAGCTACATTCCCTGGCATCGCATCGAACAGAAACTGGTGCGTGACAATCCCGTGGTGGTGACGTTCGCGGCGCATCGCGGCGGATACGCGCGGCACGCACAATTCGCGCTGCCGACGGCGATGTATCCGGAAGTGCTGGACGACGTGGCGCCGGCGGCGGATGCGATTCGGCCGGTGTTCCGGCTGGCGGCTCCACTGGTGGCGACGCCCACGGGCGTGGTGAGCCTGGCGGAGTTCGTGGGAACACTCTCTGGCGTGCCGGTTGCGAACGTTCTGCGCGAACGCGCCGATGCCATTCATCACGCCGGACAGGGCACGCTGCACACCTACGCGGACCGCCAGCGGACCGCGGTAAAAGAGCTGACGGCGGATGCCTTCTGGAAGGGATTGAACGAAGGCGGCGAGTGGACGTGGGAAGACGCCAAGCCGCGTGCGGCGGTGATGAACCGGGCCGAGGTAAGGCCGGTGGAGCCGGTGGAATCGCCGGCCGATCTGCCGCTGGTGGCGATCTCCGAACCGCATTACGCGGGGCTGGTTTCGCCGCTATTGACCAAGCTGTATCAGGAATCGAATCTGCTCCTCGCGCCCAACCGGATCGCGCTGCATCCCAAAGATGCGCGTGACGCCGGAGTGGTGGATGGCGGGCGGGCGATGCTGCAGACGCGGCTCGGCAAGTGCGCAGTGGAAGTGACGGTGGATGCGGCGGTTCCGGCGGGAGCGGTACAGGTTGGCTCCGCGCCGGGAATTCAGGACGTGTGCGGCCACGCCGCCCGCGCCAAGGTGGTGAGCGTATGATCGCCCAAGGGAAAACGAACGTGGCCGCGCGCTACGGCATGAGCATCGATGTGGACCGCTGCAACGGCTGCGGCGCCTGCATGGTGGCCTGTGCGGCGGAGAACAATGTTCCGCCGGCCGCGAACGGCGCCACGGAGCGTACCGGGTTGACCTGGATTCGCGTGTACCGCGTGGATAACGGCGGCGAAGGCAACGAGCGCCGGTCGGCGTTTGTGCCGATGCTCTGCCAGCATTGCGGCAAAGACGCGCCGTGCGTGGCGGTCTGCCCGCAGCAGGCGGTGGATGTGGACCCCGCGACCGGAATCGTGGGCCAGATGCCGGAGCGGTGCCTGGGCTGCCGTTACTGCATGGCGGCGTGCCCGTATCACGCGCGCTCCTTCAACTGGTCCGATCCGGCATGGCCGGCGGGCATGGAGAAGACGCTGAATCCGGATGTGGCGCCGCGCATGCGGGGTGTGGTGGAGAAGTGCAATCTGTGCCAGGGGCGTCTGCACACGGCGAAGGCGAAAGCGGCGATGGCGGGCAGGGTTGAGATCGACCCCGCCGATTATGTGCCGGCCTGCGTCGAGGCCTGCCCCACCAGGGCGATCCACTTCGGCAATCTGAACGATGCTGCGAGTGAAGTGGCGCAGGAGTCGCACCGGAAAGGCAGTTTCCGGATGCTGGAGGCGCTGCATACGGACCCGAAGATCTACTACCAATCCAAGAAGGACTGGGTGCGCGAGACTGCAAGTGCGCCGCGCCCGGGCAAGGAGAACGCACGTGGTTAGGCTGACGGGTAAACTCGCTGACGGGCAGTTCATCACGCGCGGAGTCTCGCGCTGTTCCACGGAACGATTCCTGCTGTGGCTCGCTCCCTGGGTGGCCCTGCTGGTGTTCGGCGTGTATTGCGCCGGCCTCTGTCTGGTCAAAGGTTTGAACCAGACGAACATGGACAACCGTTTCGTATTCGGGCTCTGGATCTTCGTGGATTTGACGATCATCGCGCTGGGCGCGGGCGCATTCTTTACCGGCTTTCTACTCTATATATTGAAGTTCAAGGAACTGAGCGCGGTCATCAACAGCGCCGTGATCATCGGATTGGTCTGCTATAGCGGCGCGATGGCGGCGTTGATGGTGGATGTGGGCCAGCCGCTGCGCTGCTGGTTCACCTTCTGGTATCCGAACGTGCATTCGATGCTGACGGAAGTGACCTTCTGCATCAGCTGCTACCTGGCGGTGCTGGCAATCGAGTATCTGCCGGTGGTGTTGAAGAACCGGCGGCTGAAAGAGATCCCCTCGTTCCTGGTTTTCGAATTCGAACTGCACAAGCTGATCTATGTACTGGCCGGGGTAGGCACGTTCCTCTCGTTCTTCCACCAGGGTTCGCTGGGCGGCCTGTTCGGCGTGCTGCGCGGACGGCCCTTCGCCTTTCGGGAAGGCCTGATGGTGTGGCCCTCGACGTTCTTCCTGTTCATTCTCTCGGCCGCGGCGGTGGGACCGAGCTTTCTGATTCTGACTACCTGGCTGGTGGAGAAGATCACGCACAAGCGGCTGGTCAAGGATCAGGTATTTCAATTGCTGGCGCGAATCTCCGGCATCCTGCTCTGCGTGTATGTTCTGGCGAAGGCCGTGGATACGCTGGTGTGGCTCAACCGCACGTCGCCGGGGCTGGGTTTTGAGGCGGCGCAATACTACGATTGGAAGCCGTTCGGCACCTGGATTCTGTTTGCGGAGATCGTGCTGTTCGGTTTGTTGCCGGCGCTGATTCTGATCACGCCCGGGCTGCGGGCGCGGCGCGGGTGGCTGATTCCGGCGACGGCTCTGGCCTGCTGCGGCGTGGCGCTCAATCGCTTCGTGCAGACGGTGCAGACGCAGGCGCTGCCGACGCTCAGCTTCGACCGGTTCCTCTCCTATTCGCCGAGCTGGCAGGAGGTGGGGACTTTCGCGGGTGTGCTGGCATACGGAGTGCTGGTGTACTCCTTCTCGTTCCGCTATTCGCAGGTGTTCCCCGAAGAGCGTGAACTCAAAGCCGCGCGCGTGATGCGGTTGGAAATTCCGGAAGAAGAACTGGTTGAGGCGGGGAGATAACGATATGTTGCCATGGAACTACGGATTTCATTTTGCGACCGCGAGCTACATTTTCCTGGGCGCGTTTTATACGGTACTGATCGTGGTGGCGACCACGTTGTTGAATGCCTTCCTGCGCGCGCGGCGCGACCTGACGAAGGCCAAGGCGGAAGAGATCCGCTGGCATTCCGATTTTCACGAACTGGCTGCAGCGGACCGCAGCTGCCGGCACGTGCTCACGGGCGAGTTTCAGAGCCGCGAGTGTCCGCACGCCTTCGATTGCCGCAAGTGCGAGACGCACGCGAAATTGATTGCCTCTCATCCGCCGGTGGAAGGCGCGGGTGAAGCGGATCTCTTCGGCATGTCGTTCCCGCTGGACCGCATGTACCATCGCGGACACACGTGGGCGCGCCCCGAAGCCGACGGCACGGTCACGATCGGGCTGGACGATCTGGGCACACGCCTGCTCGGCGTACCGGATTCGGTGGAGTTGCCGCAGCCCGGCGAAGAGATTCACGCGAATGGCACGGCGTTCCGGATTCATAAGCGCGAAGCCGACGTGCGCGTGCTCTCCCCCGTGGATGGCGAAGTGGTGGAGACCGGCGGCGTGGACCGCGGCTACTTTCTGCGCGTGAAGCCGATCGACGGCAACATGGACATGCGGCATCTGCTGCGCGGCGCCGAAGTGAAGCCGTGGCTGCTGGGCGAACTGGAGCGGCTGCAACTGGCGCTGAGCATGGAAGGCGCATCGATGCCGAGCCTGGCCGATGGCGGCACGCCGGTGGCCGATATCGCCGCCGCCTATCCGCGTACGGATTGGGATGCGGTTTGCGGCGAGATGTTCCTGGAACCGTAGCGCGCGAGTACACTGAGTGGCGGGAGGCTTTTCGCGATGACGTCTCTGGCACGGGTTCAGGATTTCCTGGAGTGCAAACGCTTCGCCTTTGTCGGGCTTTCGCGCCTGCCGAAGGATTTCTCGCGAGCGCTGTTTCGCGAATTCCGCGCGCGGGGCTACGAGCCTGTGCCGGTGCATCCGCTCGCCGATGAGATCGAGGGCGTGCGCTGCTTCGCGCGGGTACGGGAGATCCAGCCTCCAGTGGACCGGGTCCTGCTGATGACATCGCCGGGTGTGGTGGATGTGCTGGTGCGGGAGTGCGCGGAGTCTGGCATCCGGCAGGTGTGGCTCTATCGCGGGGCGGGGCAGGGCTGCGTGACGCCGAGCGCGGTGGAATTCTGCGAGGCGCAGGGCATCGCGGTGATCCCGGGGGAATGTCCGTTCATGTTCTTCGAAGGCGGCGCATGGTTCCACCGCGCGCATGGCTTCGTGCGCAAGATTCTCCACAGCTACCCGGGCTGAAGTAGGGCAGGCGGAAGCGCCTCTCAACTTCCCGGGTGAGGCAGTTTGGCAAACGAAAGCGTTGGCAGGCGAAACCGCCTGCCCTACCGCGCTTCTTCCAACTGCGAAGCCTCGCGATGTTGACAGCAGTACTCACTTTGCTGCCTCTCTTGAGATCGCGGGCTAGCGGGGGATCTCGTACTTCTTGATCTTTTCGTAGAGCGTGGAGCGATCGATACCGAGAGTGGTCGCGGCCTCTTTGATATTGCCCTGCGCGCGTTCGATCGTGGTCGCGATCAGCAGCCGTTCCATCTGCTCGATGGTCATGCCGGGGGGAATGGCCCAGCTTTGCGGGGAGGGTGCGGCCTGTGCCAGGAAGGAGAAATCCGCCGCAGTCAGGATGGCGCCCCGGCACGTGACCATGGCGCGCTCCATCGCGTTTTCCAGCTCGCGGACGTTGCCCGGCCACTCGTGATCCATCAGCAGGCGGAGCGCATCTTCGCTCACCTCGCTGATTTCCTTGCCGAGTTCGTGGGAGAGCTGTTCGATGAAGTGATTGGCGAGCAGGGGGATGTCCTCGCGGCGGGCGCGCAGCGGAGGAATGCGGATCTCGATCACGTTGAGGCGGTAGAACAGATCGTCGCGGAAACGGGCTTCCGCCACGGCCTGGCGCAGGTTCACGTGCGTGGCCGCGACCACGCGCACATCCACGCGCACCTCTTCGCTGCCGCCCACGCGGTAAAAGCTGCGATCCTGAAGCACGCGCAACAGATCGACCTGGAGCTTCGGGGAGATATCGCCGATCTCATCGAGGAAGATGGTGCCTCCGTCGGCCATCTCGAACTTGCCCTGCTTCTGGTGATTGGCTCCGGTGAACGACCCTTTTTCATGGCCGAAGAGTTCGCTTTCGAGGAGGGTCTCGGCGAGCGCGGCGCAGCTTACGGCGACGAAAGGCTTGCTGGCCCGGTCGCCCGCGTTGTGAATGGCGCGCGCCACCAGTTCCTTGCCGGTGCCGCTCTCGCCCTGGATGAGGACGGTGCTGCGCAGGCTGGCGATCTCTTCGCAGAGGGCCATGATCTCCTGCATGCGCGGGTTCTTGCTGACCACATCGTGCACGCAATACTGGCGCGTGAGCTTCTTGCGCAGGATGGTGTTCTCGCGCTGCAGGTTCTTGACCTTGATGATGCGGTTGACCAGCAGCGAAATCTCTTCGGGGTTGCAGGGTTTGACGATGTATTCCTGCGCGCCTTCCTTCATGGCCGTGATGGCGGTATCCACGGTGGCGTAGGCGGTGATGATGATGATGGAGGCGTCCGGGTGGAGGTGCCTCACCTGCATCATGGTCTCGATGCCATCCATGCCGCCGGGCATTTTCAGGTCCACGAAATAGATGGCGTAATCGCGCTCGCGCGCTTTCTCGACGGCCTCGCGACCGGAGCGGGCGGTATCCACCACGTAGCCATCCTCGCGCAACCAGGCGGCCAGCGATTCACACATCACTTCTTCATCGTCCACCACTAAAATCTGCCAGTGGGTCTTCATGCAGGTACCCCCATGTGCCGGCGCAACTTCGCCGTGCATGCCGCGCAGAACGCGTTATGTTTCGAATCGATCTGCCGGACGGTGGTAGAGAGCGACATCGCGCACTCACCCTCCGGGCAGTGAATCAGGCCAAACAGATGGCCGGTTTCGTGCAGCGCCTCTTTGTAGGAGCGCTCCAGAAAGACCTCGCGATCCGGGGCGAGGCCATAGAATTCCTGGCGCAGGCGGGCAAACGAGACGATGCCGACCCGCCCTCCCAACTGCGCCTGGCCGAAGACGAAGGTCAATACGGGAATGTACAGATCCCGTTCCGTGACCGCGAGCAACTTCGAGGCATCCTGCGGGAACCGCTGGAGCAGCTGTTCCAGCACCGGGATCGAAGCGTACTGCCGGCGCCCGGCGTCATAAGCGAAATCCAAATTGCCCAACTCCATGCCGCGCACCGGACCGCCAAACTCCGTGGCTACTCGCTCCATGACCGCCGCCAGCGCCTCGCGCTCCACCTCCGGCGTTGCGGCCACATATAGATACTTCATTCGCGGCGCGCCAGATTCACGTGCGGCGGCTCCCGGTCGGCATTCGTAGCTACCAGGGGCAGGGTGACGGTAAACGTGGTGCCCTGGCCAACCGTGCTCTTCACCTCAATTTCGCCGCCGTGGGCCTCGACGATTCCATACGATACAGCCAGACCGAGCCCCACGCCTTTCCCCTCCGGTTTGGTGGTGAAGAAGGGATCGAAAATCTTGGCCAGATTCTCCGGCAGGATGCCCTCGCCGTTATCGGAAACGCTGAACTGGACCATACCCTCGCCCGGTGCGGTGGAGACGGTCACCCGGCGTTCGGTCTTGGTCTGGGTTGCTTCGCTGGCGTTGAGCACCAGATTGAGAATCACCTGTTGCAGTTGGGACGGATCGCACGGCACCATGGGCAACTCTTCACACAGGTTGGTCTCGAGCGTCACATTGCTCAACTTCATTTTGTGCGCGACCAGAGAGAGTGTGGTGCTCAGGATCTTATTCACGTCCGCCGGCGCGCGCTGCGGTTTGCTGCGCCGCGAAAAGGCCAGCAGGTCGCTGACGATCCTGCCGACGCGCGCGGTTTCGCTGGTCACCTGGCCGAGGTAGCGGCGGAATTCCGGGATCCGGTTCTCTGGTATGCCGTCATCCTTCAGCATTCTCTGCAGCAGCATGGAGAGGTTGAGTACACCGGAAATCGGGTTGTTGATTTCATGCGCCACACTGGCGGAAAGCGTGCCGAGCGAGGCCAGCCGGTCGCTTTGCAGCAGCTTCTTCTGCGCGGCTTTGAGCTGCTGGGTGCGCTCTTCCACCTTCGTCTCCAGGTTGAGGGTGAACTGATTGATCTCCGTGAGCGCGGTGCGCAGGCGCTCGCGCATCACATCGAAGGAACGCGCGAGTTCATCCAGTTCCTCGCTCGAGCCGACGATATCGAGCGGCTCGTCGAGTTCCATCTGGCTGATGGCCTTGGTGCCTTCGATCAGCCTGTCGATGGGCCGGCTGAGGAAGCGGCGGGTGAAATAGATAATGAAGAGGCTGATCAGCGCGATCTCCACGGCGGTGACCAGCAGGACACGGTATTTCATCGCGTCCACTTCGTGATCCACGCTTTCCAGATTCAGGCGCAGATCGAGCACGCCGAGTACCCTGACCGAAGCCGGATGGGCGTGGCACTCGGCCTGACTGCAGGAGGGCTCGTTGAAGATGGAGGTGGACATGGCGAGGCGGCGGCCGCCGTTGGCGCCCCGGAAGATGCGGACGCGCGAAGGCAAGTCCGGCGGATGGCTTTCCGGTGGGGCTTCGGCGGAACTCCGGCCGTCCTCCGGATTGGTGGAGAACATGACCTGCCCGGCGCGATTGAACATGCGGATGCGGTCGATGCCCTGTTTCAAGGCGATGGTTTGCATCACCTGGTAGGCGGCCTCGCGGTGATCGTCCAGCATGGCGTGCCAGGTGGCGCTGGTGATGGCCTTGGAGAGCTGATCGGCGCCCACGCTCATGGTGTTCAGGAGCTGCTGCTCTTCGGTTTTGACGTTCACCAGGCCGGAAACAGCGGCTACGATGATCACGATGACGGTGATCGAGAGCATCAGCTTCTGGGCGAGGCGGCGCGGCATAAACGTATTTCAGACCCGAAGGTATTGTAGCTGGTCTCAGGGTTGCGATGGACCGACAGTGCGGTGAATTCCATCGGCCAGAGCAACGGCCCCGCCAGCCCCCCGGTAGAGGTGTTACGGTATCCTCCAGATCTATGAAACCTGCCATTGCGCTGCTCCTGCTGAGTCTTGCCGCCGCGTCCGCGGCCGATTGGAAGCCCTCGGAAGGTCCGCTGACCACCCCCTGGACCGCGCAAGTTACGGCGGAACGGCCGCTTCCCGAGTATCCGCGTCCGCAGATGGCGCGCAAGGAATGGACCAATCTGAACGGGCTGTGGGACTACGCGATCCGTCCGCAGACGGAGGCGGCGCCGGCGAAGTACGACGGGCAGATTCTGGTCCCGTTTGCGGTGGAATCTGCGCTTTCCGGGGTGAAGCAGCCGCTGACGCCGGAACAGCGGCTCTGGTACCGCCGCACGTTCACCGCTCCGAACCTGAAGGGCAAGCGGCTACTGCTGCATTTTGGCGCGGTGGACTGGCGCGCCGAGGTGTGGGTGAACGGCAAGGCGCTGGGCAAGCACGAAGGCGGGTACGATCCCTTCAGCTTCGATGTGACCGCCGCGCTGCGTCCGCAAGGGCCGAACGAATTGGTGGTTGCGGTGTGGGACCCGACCGATGCCGGTCCGCAGCCGCGCGGCAAGCAGGTGCTGAACCCCAACGGCATCTGGTACACCGCCGTGTCCGGCATCTGGCAGACGGTGTGGCTGGAGCCGGTTCCCGAAGCGCACATCTCCGAACTTTTGCTGACGCCGGATCTGGACGCACGCCAACTGCGGCTCACGGTGCGGGCGGACGCAGCCGCGGACTTCACGGCGACGGTGCGTCTGGCGGGCAAAGCGGTGGGGCGCGCGACCGGCAAAGCCAACGAGCCGGTGACGATTGCGCTCTCGGAGTTGAAGCCGTGGTCGCCGGATTCTCCCACGCTGTACGATGTGGAGATTTCGTTGCGAGGCGGCGATCGCGTTGCCAGCTATTTCGGCATGCGCAAGATCGAGGTGCGAAAGGACGCGGCCGGCTTCAACCGCCTGTTCCTGAATGGGAAGGCGCTGTTCCAGATCGGTCCGCTGGATCAGGGCTGGTGGCCGGACGGCCTCTACACGGCGCCGACGGACGAAGCCCTGCGCTCCGACATCGACACCCTGAAGAAACTCGGCTTCAATATGAGCCGCAAGCACGTGAAGGTGGAGCCGGCGCGCTACTACTACTGGTGCGACAAGCTCGGTTTCATGGTATGGCAAGACCTGCCAAGCGCCATGCCCAAGGGCCACGCGAGCGTGAAGCGTAACGGCGGCGCCGACGTGGAATTCACCGCGCCCGAGGATGCGATCTTCCGGCATGAATTGGAGGCGCTGGTGCACAACCTGGCCAATGCGCCGAGCGTGGTGGCGTGGGTGCCCTTCAATGAGGGGTGGGGGCAGCACGAGACCAACGCGATTCTGAAATGGGTCAAATCGCTGGACCCGACCCGGCTGGTAAACGCGCCGAGCGGCTGGGAAGATCGCGGTTTCGGCGATATGAAGGATATGCACCAGTACCCGGGCCCGGCGATGTATCCGGTGATGCCGGACCGCGCCAGCGTGCTGGGCGAATTCGGCGGCCTCGGTTTGCCGCTGGAAGGCCACCTGTGGTGGAACAAGCGCAACTGGGGCTACCAGTCTTTCGAGGACCGCGCCAAGTTGCAGGGGCGCTATCAGGAGCTGATGGAAAAGCTGGAGACGCTGGCCAAAGAGGGGCTGGCGGCCGCCATCTACACCCAGACCAGCGATGTGGAGGGCGAGGTCAACGGACTGTTGACCTACGATCGCAAAGTGGTGAAATACGACGCGGCGAAGCTGGCTGAGTGGCATAAACGGGTGATTGCCGCCGGTTCGCCCGCGAAATAGCGGGGGCAGGGGGGCACAGCCGCAGTTTGGGAGAAAAAGTGCGGATTCTCCTGTCACCTTTTCCCGGCGACTGCATCTTTGTGGACAGGACAGCCCCATGATGGAAGTTTCTGTAGATTATCTCGGCGGTGTGAAGTTCGACGTAAACGCCCGCGGTCACCATGTAGTTTGCGATCAGCCTCTGGATAACGGGGGCGGCGACGAAGGCATGACGCCGCCCGAATTCCTGCTGGCATCGCTGGCGACCTGCGGCGCGTTCTATGCCGCGCAGTATCTGAAGACGCGAAGTCTCCCGGCTGCGGATCTGAAGGTGCGAGTGACGGCGGAAAAGGCGACGCAACCGGCGCGGCTGGGCTCGTTCACGATCGAGGTTACGGTCCCGGAACTCGAGGAGCGCCACCGGGAAGGCCTGCTGCGCGCCGTGAAGGCGTGCCTGATCCACAACACGCTGCTCGGTCAGCCGGTGATTGAGATCTCGATCCATTCGCACGAATTGGCCCACGCATAGCGGTCTGAAACAGGAGCCCGCGGCCCGTTACAATCAAGGTCGGCACCTACATTGCAACGGGAACTGGAAGTCGAGCTCGCGCGGCGCCTGATGGCCGGAGACACGGACGCCTTCGACCGCTTCGTGGAGCATTTCCGCGCCAAGATTTTTCACTACACGCTGCTCATGTGCGGCCATCGCGAAGATGCCGAGGAGGTAGCGCAGGATACGTTGCTCAAGCTGTTTGAGAGTTTCGATCAACTGCGCGAACCGGAGCGGGTGCGGCCGTGGGTCTTTCGGATTGCCAAGAACGCCTGCCTGATGAAGCGGCGCAAGAGCGTCTTCGCTCCGGCGTACGAAGTGTCGCTGGATGATAGTCCGCCGGGCGCGGGAACGGAGGGCGGCGAACGCAAAATTGAAATCGCGGATTGGTCGGGCCTGCCGGACCGGCTGCTGCTGCAATCGGAATTGAAGCAGGTGCTGGACAGGGCGATCGCGGCGCTGCCCGCCAATTACCGTTCGGTGATTCTGTTGCGGGATATGGAAGAGTTGTCCACGCTCGAAACCGCGCAGATCCTCGAGCTTTCCGAGGATGTGGTCAAGACCC
>CAIRBY010000558.1 GCA_903876865.1 uncultured Acidobacteriia bacterium | reverse complement strand
GATGTCGGCACCGGACCCGGTGAACCGGCGTTGAGCCTGGCGGCGCTGGTGGGGCCGGAGGGCAAGGTGTGGGGGATCGATCCGGTCGCGGAGATGGTGGTGGCGGCCCGGCGCGCGGCCGAACAGCAGGGGCTCGGGCAAGTGGAATTCGAGGTCGCGTTCGCGGATAATCTGCCGTTTCCGGATGCCACATTCGATGCCGTAGTCAGCCGTTTCGGCGCGATGTACTTTCCGGTGCCCGTGGATGCGGTGCGCGAAATATTGAGGGTGCTCAAGCCGGGCGGGAAACTCGCGATGGCTGTGTGGCACTTCGCCGAATTCAGTCCGTTTCTCAGCCTGGTGCCGGGAATTGTGGATCGGTATGTCGCGCCGGAACCACTCCCGCCGGATGCGCCGGACACGTTTCGTTTTGCCGCTCCGGGCAAGTTGCGGGAGATCTTAGCCGAAGCGGGTGTGGCGGCTCCGGTGGAGCGCCTGCTGCGGTTCGAGATGCCAGTCGCGCGTTCGGCGGAAGAGGTCTGGACGCTGCGCTGCGAGATGTCGGACAAGTTGCGCGAGAAGCTCGCGACGCTGGCTCCGGAAGTGGTGGCCCGGATTCGGGCCGAAGCGATCGAAGGGTTCGCCGCGTATGCGACGGACGGCGGGATGAGTTTCCCTGCCGAGGTGTGGATCGTCAGCGGAACGAGATCACGGTAGACTGGATCTCACCATGCATGGAATCACGCGACGAGACTGGATGCTCGCTTCGGCCTGTTGGGCAGGCGCACTGCGCGCGCAGAGTTCCGGAGAGTACCGGCATTTCGACGCAGCCACGGCGGCCGAGGTCGAGGCGCTGGCGGAGATCATTCTGCCCGCCGACCGCACGCCCGGTGCGAAGGAGGCGGGTGTGATCTGGTTCATCGATGGCGCGCTGGCCGGCTTCGACAAGCCAATGGTAGCGGCGTATCGGAGCGGGCTCGCCGATGTGCAGGCGCGGAGAAAGCGGCTGTTTCCGGGTTCGGCTTCGATTGCGGCGCTGAGGCCGGAGGAGGGCCACGCTCTGGTCTCTGATTTCGAAAAGACCGAGTTCTTTGCGACGTTGCGGCAGCATACGATCCTCGGTTTCTTCGGCCATCCGAAGCACGGAGGCAACCGCAACGGGGCGGCCGCGAAACTACTGGGGATTCAGGAAGAGCACATGTACATGCCGCCATTCGGTTACTACGACCGGGAGGCGGCGCAATGAGCGTCAGCTACCGTCCTTCGGACGAAGTCGATTTCGTGGTGATCGGCGCCGGCGCGGCGGGCGGCGTGATGGCGAAGGAACTCTCCGCCGCAGGTCTGCGTGTGGTTGTGCTGGAGCAGGGGCCGCATCTGAAAGCGAAAGACTTCACGCACGATGAAGTCGATGTGGTGTTTCGCGGGGCGCTGGTCAACGGTGAAGCCAAACAGCCGCAGACGTTCCGCAAGACCGCGGACGAGACCGCGAAGCCGCACATGGCGGCGGGGTATGCGCGGCTGGTGGGCGGCGGGTCGGTTCACTT
>CAIRBY010000557.1 GCA_903876865.1 uncultured Acidobacteriia bacterium | reverse complement strand
GGCATCGATGTGCGGTTCGTCCAGCACCAGTTGCCCCACCTTCAACTCCCGCTTGCCCGCCGCCGTTTCGCGCTCTGCCGCCGGCACGCCGTTCAGCATCGTGTGCACCATATCGAACACTTCCTGGTAGACAGCGCTCGTGCTCGGCTCCAGATTCGCCGCCATCGCCGCGAGTTTGCGCACCTTCGCCGGGTGCCGCACGCCCAACAACAGCGCCTCGATGCCTCCATCGCTCCAGCCCAGCACGTTCGCCGGACCCGTGTGCAGATGGTCGAGCAGCGCCGCCAGATCGTCCGTCATCTTCTCGTACGTGATCTTCTCCGCGCTGTCGCTGGATCTCCCGTGGTCGCGGCTATCCATTGCGATCACCTTGTAGCGCTTGCGGAAGTACTCGATCTGCGCAGTCAAATCGCCGATGCTGCCGCCGTTGCCGTGCACCAGCAGTAATGGTTGGCCCGCGCCGTACACTTCGTAATACAGCGTGACGCCATCGTGTGTGAAGGTCTTACCGGCGGCCGGATTGGCGCCGTACTTCACGGCGGGCTTGGCCTCGGCTTTCGCAGCCGGCGTCTGCGCGCACAGCGCGCCTACCGCCAGCACGCTCACTCCAAGCAGCGAGAACACTCTGGTCAACATGGAAGCCTCCTCGATTCGCCTTACTGCAACTTCTTCACGCGGATATTGCGGAATTCCACCAGCGAGCCGTGTCCCAGGAAGCCGAGATGACCGCTTGGCCGCGCCGCGCCCGGATGCTTTGCCAGCACCTTCGGTTCCCGCACCATCCCCAGATCCGCGTCCAGAATGATCACGCCGTTCAACTTCACCGTGATCCGCCGCCCGTTGGCCACGATCTCTTCCTCGTTCCACTCGCCCACCGGCTTGCGGAACCCCGTCCGCGCCGGAATCATGTCGTAAACCGAGCCGTGATACTGTTCCGGACGGATCTTGCCCTTGTACATCTCGTCGCCATCATCGAGGATCTGAATCTCCATCCCCTGATACGCGGCGTCGCCTTCGTACGGCGCGCGAATACCGATGCCGTTGTTCGCCCCCGGAGTCAGTTTGAACTCGAAGCGGAAGATGAAATTCCCGTACTCCTGCTCCGTGAAGAGGTTGCCCCCGCCATCGGCCGGGCACACGATTTTCCCGTCTTCCACCACGTAACCGGGACCGTGGCCCCCCATCAGTTTCCAGCCGGTTAACGTCTTGCCATCGAACAGCGGAGTGAAACCGGGCTCATCGGCGGCGAATCCGGCGGCAGCCATCAGGAGGAGCGCAATCGCGAGCTTGTGCATAAATCGAGTGTACATCCGCGGAACAGGTGATGGCCCGCCGTGACCTCTTCGGCGACGCTCTTCTTCCCCGCCTCGCCTTACGCGCGCGTGAAGATCGGGCTGCTCAGCGTACCCGTGCTATCCGAGAACGCTTCCTGCTCGATCTCGAGCGCGCGCAAAATGCTGACGTGCACGTTCGACATCCGCGTCTCGCCCTCGCCGCGCCAGTAACGGCCGTGCTTCAGGCCCAGGTTGGCTCCACCCGCGATCAGCGTAGGCAGATTGTGCGAGTTGTGCGTAGTGCTCGCGCCGCTGCCGTACATCACAATGGTGTTGTCCAGCACGCTGCC
>CAIRBY010000556.1 GCA_903876865.1 uncultured Acidobacteriia bacterium | reverse complement strand
GGGTAGAGACGGTCCGAGCGAATTACAGCCACTCACGCGGAGCGATCGAAGAAGCAGCGCTGGACAACTTCGTTCAGGCGCAAGGCAGGCGGCAGCGGATGTACGTAGAGCAGATAGTTGCCGGCGGGAATGCCTTCGATGCGGTAGGTGCCGTCCGGATTTGTGAGCGCGCTGACTGCGGCTCCGGTGGGGCTGAGCGCCACTACGGAGGCGAGTGTCACATTGGAGCCATTGGCGAACTTGACGGTGCCGGAGATCGTACCGAAGTTGCTCTGCCAGCCGGCCGCGCCATACAGAGTGTTGATGGCGGCGACGTCGTCGGCATCGAACGGGCGGGCGCGGGAAGTATTGCGCAGCACGTCCTGCGACATCGCGCTGCCGGTCCAGGTGTGCTGCAGGCCGAGCGAGTGTCCCACCTCGTGAACCGTGGTGGTGAAGAATTTTTCCAGATAGCTGGGGCCGGCGCCGAGGACGGTGTTGTTGGAGAGGATCACGGTGCCGCGCACGATGGTGGTGCCATTGGAAGTGGGAGCGCCCATGCCGAGCAGACCGGGGGGCAGGTCTTGAAAGACCACATCGGCGCCGGGCGCGGCGGAGGTCTGTCCGCTCGATTCCAGGCCGCCGAAAGTCACGCGCAGGTTGGGGGAGCTGATCGAATCCCAGGCGGCCAGCGCCTGTTTGACTTCACCGAGCAGCGAGCCGAAGCTATCGCCCGCAGCGTAGGTGGCCGGACCCTGATCGTTCACGAAGAAGGCTACGGTGCCGCCGGGAGCCACGTTGAACTTTTCCTGCTGCGGGGTGAAGGGGCCGGTGCGGCCGCCGGAGAGATAGTGAACGTAGTGGTAGTAGGCTTGGGCGGGCGTACCGATGAGGATGGCAGCGCCAAACAGAACCAGCAGGCGGGTGCGCCGCATCACTTCGCACCGCCTTGCGCGGCCACGGAGGCTGCCACGCGCGAGCGCAGTTCGCTCAGGCTCATGGAGAGCGCGGTGTCTTTGACCGGGCGCCCGGTGACGGCATCCAGGGTGAGTTCGCGGCTGGGCGGGCGGGTTGCGGTGGCTTCGGACGGGCTACCCGCCGGAAGCGTGAACAGGCCCTGCGTCAGACCGGTGATCCAGGTGATCCCGGCTTTGCTGGTCCACAGGAAGAACACGAACTCATCGCCCTTGTTGAGCAGGGGCGAACCGCTGAAGCCCTGATGCAGATCTTTCACAGTGCCGCCCGGAACCATGATTTCCACGGTGGAGGAGGAGGCGCCTTTGAAGCGTTCGCTGACTTGAATCTTGTAGTGGGTGTAGATGACCGAACCGGTGAAAGCGCTCCAGCTTGCGGTGACCGTGCCGCGTACGATGCCGGTGCTTTTGCCGATCATATCGTCCATGGAGAGGCGCTCCAGGGTGGCACTGCGCAGCGGTAGCAGCGCGGCCATCAGCAGGCAGGCTGTTACCACGGCGAATTGGAGGAGGCGCTTCACACGGCGGAATAGAGCAGGTTGGTTGCCAGCTAATCCTATTGATACCACGGTAGTTATATTCCCGGCAACGGGATGGCTGTACCCAGGTGACACAGGTTTGGGACAGCCTGCCCCAAAGTGGGGCAGGCTACCGCCCGGCGCGCACGATCAGCATGGGGATCTGCAGGTGGTGGCGGACCGGGTTGATGGTGTTCCCGAAGATCAGGTCTTTGAGCCCGCCGTGGCCGTGCGCGCCCATGATCAGCAGGTCCGGGGAGATTTCGCGGGCGTAGCGTACGATTTCCTTGGTGGGGGAAGTCGAGTGGGTGATCACAGTCTCCACCGCAATCCCTTGATTCCGCAGGGATTGCGCGATTCGCTCCAGGTATTGCTGGCCCGCTTCCACCTCCGCCGTGGAGGCCGCCTGCCCGTAAACCTGGCTGGTGACGCCCTCTTCCACGTGGAGCAGGAAAATGCGTGCGCCATAGAGCTTGCCCATGGCGGCAGCGTGACTTACGGCCAGGCGGTCCAGTGCGGTGTGATCCAGCGGGACGAGGATGCGCTCGTAGACAGGCGCGGGCACCTCGGCGCCGGCCGGTTCCGGCAACTCCACCGCTTCGCCGTACCGCCGCGTCCATCTGTGCAGCAGCGGTTCGAGCGTCACCCAGCCGAGCAGCAGTGCGAAGCCGCCGCAGACGGGGGCCAGCAGCACGATCAGGGGGGTGCGCCAGCGGCCCGCAATCGCCAGCCAGTCCGAAATCGCCATCGCGGCGAGGCGGACGTTGAGGCCGATGATCACGATTGCGGCGCTCCAGGCCAGCACGCGCACCCACAGGGAGTTGGCGAAGCTGCCCATGCGTTCGCGGTCGCTGGTGAAGTGGATCAGTGGGATCACGGCGAACGGCAGTTGCATGCTCAGGATCACCTGGCTCAACAACAGCAACTGGTAGGTCCCCTTATCGCCCAGATACCAGATGGTGAGGGCGGCGGGGGCGACGGCGAGCGTGCGCGTGAGCAGGCGGCGCAGCCAGGGACGCATGCGGAAATTGAGGAAGCCCTCCATCACGATCTGCCCGGCGAGCGTGCCGGTCAGGGTGGAGGATTGTCCGCTGGCGAGCAGCGCCACCGCGAAGATGATGCCCGCAAGGCCAGTGCCGAGCAGCGGCGCCAGCAGCAGGTGCGCCTGTTGAATCTCCGTGACCACGATCTGGCGCTTGAAGAAGACCGCTCCGGCCATCACCAGAATCGCGCAGTTCACGAACATGGCGCCGTTGAGCGCCACCAGGCTATCGATGAAGTTGTAGCGGCAGGCCGAGCGCTTCTCCACCTCGCTGTGGCCGATGTGGCGCGTCTGCACCAGCGCCGAATGCAGATACAGATTGTGCGGCATCACGGTTGCGCCGAGGATGCCGATGGCGACATACAGGCTGTCGTGGTTGAGTTGAAACGTGAGTCCGGTGGCCAGTTCCCCGAAGGCGGGCCGTGCCCACACCAGTTCGATCGCGAAGCAGCCGGCGATCACCGTAATCAGCGCCAGCACCACGGCTTCAATGGTGCGTATGCCGAAGCTCTGGAACCACAGCAGCAGCAGCGTATCGGCGGCGGTGATGAGGACGCCGACGAGCAGGGGAATGTGGAAGAGCAGGTTGAGGCCGATCGCGGCGCCGATGACCTCGGCCAGATCGCAGGCGGCTACGGCGATTTCGCAGAGCCCCCACAAGGCCAGGTTGACGGCGCGCGGGTAGGTCTCGCGGCATGCCTGCGCCAGGTCGCGTCCGCGCACAATGCCGAGGCGCGCGCTGAGCGTCTGCAACAGCACCGCCATGGCGTTGGACATGACCAGCACCCAGAGCAGCTGATAGCCGAAGCGGGCGCCGCCTTCCAGATCCGTAGCCCAATTGCCCGGGTCCATATAGCCGACGCTGACCAGGTAGGCGGGGCCGGAAAACGCGAACATGCGCCGCCAGAAGGAGACCTGTGAAGTGCCGACGCTCGAGTGCACATCGGCGAGCGAGCGGGATTCTCCGGTTGGCCTGCGGAGCGACAGCATGTACTTAACTATAGTTAAGTCTGGGGTGGAAGTGCAAGGAGATGGGGGGAAGACGGTTCCGGGGAAGTGGCAAAACAGACTGAGCCGGCGCTTGGCGGGGGCGCCGGCTCCGAGGCCGCCGGGCGGCTATTTGACCAGGATCGAAAGCGTATTGGAGGGAGCCGTGGAGCAGGCGCTATGCGCCGTCAGGCTCCAGGTTCCCGGGGTGAGGGCGCGCAGGGAAGCGTTGATCTGGGTGGTGGCGTAGTCCCAGAAATAGTTGCCGCCGGTCTCGCTGAGCACCACATCGGACGATCCCGCGCGTTGAAAGACCAGTGAGTTGCCACCGGATTGGGTAAAGCCCTGGCCCCAGGCGATCAAGGTTCCGGCGGTGGTGAAGGTAGACCCGCCATCGGCATCCGTGGCGGCGGTCAGGACCGGAGCTGAAGTGACCGGACAGGAGGGCGAATACGTCATCTTTCTGCCGGTTGCGGTGACCATCACCGCCTGTGGCGAGACCACGGTGGTGAGAAATCCCAGGCCATTATCGGTGATGACCATGCGGTTGACCAGAGGCGGCGCTCCGGCGTTTAGCACGGTGAAGGTCCCGGTGCAATCGGGGCTTACCTGGTAGTTGCCGGTGCTGGTCCGGTCGGCGGTGATGCCGCTGAGGCTGCCTTTTACGTTATCGGTCTGGGTAAAGTTTCCAGCTCCATCGAAGTTCTGAATGACTACACCGGCCACGGTTTCGGTGGTGCCGGGAGTCGCTTGAATGCCGCTCAGGATGGTGGCCGCCGGACGGGTGCCGCTGATTTGCAATCCGTAGTACCCCTTCAGCGTTGCGTTGGAACAGATCGTCTGAGCCTGTCCGGTGGCTACGGTGACCAGGAACAGTGAAAACAGAGTGTGAATCGCGTGTTTTTGCATGTGAACCCTCTGGAAGAGAGTTTGCCCCGTGGGCCGGGCAAAGGCCATGGAGTCCGCGTGGAGTTCATCTGAAGAAACTCTGAAGCGCCATGCCATTGCGAGCATTCGGCTTACGCGACGAACGGGAAAACCGGCATGGTAGATTGAAGATTCGGCGCCGCACGAATTTCCATGCCATCAGAAAAATTGCGACTCGGCGAGTTGGAACTGGATGTTGCCGGTTGTGAATTGTCGCGGCGCGGCCGTCCGGTGAAGCTGGAAAAACTTCCCATGGACCTGCTGCTGCTGCTGGTGGAGCGGCGCAACCAACTGGTCACGCGCGAGGAAATCGCGGCCAGACTTTGGGGAAGCGAAGTCTATCTGGATATCGAAAGCAGCATCAACACCGCCGTGAGGAAACTGCGGCGGGTATTGAAGGACGACCCGAAACGGCCGGTGTTTTTACGGACGGTGAGCAAACGCGGGTACCGGTTCACGGTCCCGGTGAGCGCGGCTGCGGGCGAAGGTGCGACCCCCGTGGCGGCAGGCGCGCCGCGGAAGCGCGTGATGCTGGCGGTGCTGCCCTTCGAGAATCTGTCCGCCAGTCCGGACCAGGAGTATTTCAGCGATGGCATGACGGAAGAGACCATCTGCTACCTGGGGCGCGTGAACCCGGAGGCGATGGGTGTGATCGCGCGCACCTCCAGCATGGCGTATAAGCGCACGCGCAAGAAGATCGTCCAGATCGGGCGCGAACTGGGCGTGGAGTTCGTGCTGGAGAGCAGTGTACGTCACGAAGGAAGCCGGGTGCGCATCACCTCGCAGTTGATCCGGGTGGAGGATCAGACGCACTTGTGGGCAGCCGACTTCGATTGCGACGCGACCGGATTTCTGGGCGTGCAACGGGAGCTGGGAATGGCGATTGCGGAGCAGGTACAGATCAAGCTGCTGCCGCACTCGGGCGGTTTTGCCCATTCTCCCGCCAATATGGATTCGTACGATCTTTACCTTCGCGGACGCTATTACTGGAATCAATTGACGCCGCCCGGCATTCGCAAGGGTCTGGCGTTTTTCGAGCAGGTGGTGGCCCTCGATCCGGATAATGCGCTGGCGTGGGCGGGAATCGCCGATTGTTATTCGATGCTGCCGGTCACGTGCGACGAACCGGGGAATGCGATACTGCCGCTGGCGCTCGCGGCGGCGCAACGCGCGGTGGAACTCAACGAGGGGCTGGCGGAGGCGCATTCGGCGCTGGGTACGGTCAAGGTCTGGATGGATTGGGACTGGCCCGGAGCGGAAACCGCGTTCCGCCGCGCCTTGGAACTGAACCCGAGCTACGTGCAGGCGCACCGGTATTACGCCTGCCTGCTTTCCCACACGGGGCGGCATGCGGAAGCCGCCGCGGAGATGGATGTGGCGCGTGTGGTGGACCCGCTTTCGCCGATCATGCACGCGTTATCCGGCCACCTGCGCTGGCATGCGCGGGATTACGAGGGCGCGCTCACTCACCTGCGCCATGCTGAGGCGATCAATACGAACCTGTGGATCGTGCACGCGTTCCTGGGACGGGTTCACGAAGCCGCCGGGCGAAGCGAAGACGCCATCCGCGAATTCCAGATGGCGTTCGATCTTTCCGCCGGCGGGAGCTCGGAGTCGATCTCCTGCAAGGCCCATATTCAGGCCGTGACAGGAGACCGGGCGGGAGCGGAACAGGCGGCGCGCACGCTGACGGAACTCGCCGCGCGCAAGTATGTGCCGCCGTATAATATCGCGATCGTTTACGCCGGCCTGGGCGATTCCGAAGCCGCGCTGCTCTGGTTGGAAAAGGGCTTGGAACTGCGGGATGTGCGGTTGGTGTTTCTGCTCGTGGATCCGCGGTGGGACGGACTACGCGAGGAACCACGCTTCCAGGCGCTGCTGCGGCGCCTGCATCTAGGGCCGCATTCCACCGGCAGCCTTCGCGGCGAAGAGTGAGCGCGACCCTGGCAGGGAATAGCGCAGCGAAAGCTGCACATAGTTCATGTTGCCGTGGCCGCCCGGCCACGTGGAACGGTCCAGGCCGGAGACTTCCGCGGAGACAATCGCGGCGCCGGGTGGTTCACGGACTTCTGCCCGGCGAGATCGCCGTCGCGGAGGCGGTCCGCGGCATGCTTCAACCTAACAAGCGCGTGGCATTCGGTAAGACGCGGGCCGGGTGAAACCTGATACAACTGTGGGCATGGCTCATGACGGCACGGACCGCCGGGCGTTTCTGAAAGCGGCGGGCGGTGCGGCGCTGACCACTTCTCTCTTCCCCGGCAACGTGCGCGGCGCGAACGACCGGATTTCGCTCGGCTTTATCGGCGTGGGGCAGATGGGCTCGGGCAATCTCGGCTATGCGGCTAAAGTGCCGGGCTTCCAGATCAGCGCTGTCTGCGACGTCTACCAACCCACGCTCGAACGCGCGCAGGCGCAGGCCAATCGGCTCGGCTTCGAGGGCGTGAAGGCGGTGCGGGATTTCCGCGAGATTCTCGCCGACCAATCGATCGACGCGGTCTGCATCTCCGCACCCGATCACTGGCATCCCTACATGACGGTGGAGGCCTGCAAAGCGGGCAAGGACGTGTACGTGGAGAAGCCCGCCTTCGTCTTCATCGACGAAGGTCCGAAGATGGTGGAAGCGGCGCGCAAATACAAACGCGTGGTGCAGGCGGGCACCATGCAGCGTTCGGGCAGGTTCTTCCAGAAGGCGCGCGAGATCGTGAAGAGCGGCGAACTGGGCGAGATCACGTTCTGCCGCACCTTTCAGGCGGGCACCACGAAGAAAGAGGGCTGGGGCAAGCCGCCCGATGCCGCACCGCCGAAGGGTCTGGATTGGGACCTGTGGCTCGGTCCCGCGCCCCGGCGTGCGTTCAACGCCAACCGCTGGGGCGTGGCGCCGGACCGCTGGTCCACCTTCCGCTACTTCTGGGATTATGCAGGCGGCGCGATGACGGATTGGGGCGTGCACCTGCTCGATATCGTACAGTACGTCTACGACGAAGCCATGCCCGTTTCCATCTCCGCGCAGGGCGGGAGATTTTACGTGGATGACAATGTGGAGACACCGGACACGATGATGGTGACGTACCGGTATCCGGCCTTCGTGGCGTCTTACGAGAGCCGCACCGCGAACCCGTATCCGATGTACGACAACACCTACGGCACCAGCTTTCACGGCACCAAAGCGACGCTGATGGTGAATCGCGGCGGCTATTCGATCTTCCCCAACTATAAGAGCACGCCGGTAGTGGAAGAGAAGACCAAGGCGATGAGCGACACGAACGTGCCGCACTGGAACAACTGGCTCGCGTGCATCCGGAGCCGTCAGAAGCCCGTGTCCGATATCGAGACGTGCGTGCGTACCACCGCAACCTGCGTGCTGGCCAACCTCTCCTTGCGTCACGGCGTTACGCTGGATTGGGACGAGAGAGCCTTCACCGTGAAGCAGGCGGCGATCCAGCCGTTCCTCAAGCACAACTACCGTTCCCCCTGGAAACTCGAGGTCTAGAACAGAGATGAAGACGATTCGATTGATGGCAGTGTTGGCGGTTACGGCGATGGCGCTGTGCGCGCAGAGTCCGACGGGCCGCCGGACGGGGGCGTGACTCATGGTGGAGTGGATTCGCAAGTATTGCCTGGGCCTGCCGCACACTACCGAATCGGTGCAGTGGGGCGAGCATCTGGTCTTCAAAGTGGGCGGCAAGATCTATGCGGTTGCCGCTCTGGAGCCGGGCGGCAATTGCCTCTCGCTGAAGTGCTCGCCGGCGGATTTCGCGGAGTTGTGCGAACGTGAGGGCGTGATTCCCGCGCCCTACCTGGCGCGTGCGCAGTGGGTGGCGCTAGAGACGGAAGAGGCAATCGGGGTGAAGGAACTCAAGCGGCTATTGAAGGACGCGCACGGGCTGGTCTTCGCCAAACTTCCCAAGAAGGTCAGGGATGGTTTGGGGGAATGACGGCGGATGCCGTCCCTAGCCGAACATTTCGGCGTAGTCGCTTTGGTACTCTACGGCGTTGCTGACGGCAGTCTTCGCGGGTTGCTTTCGCGGGATGATGCGCGCCGGGATTCCGACGGCGATGGAGTTGGCGGGGACGTCGCGGACGACCACGGCGTTGGCGCCAATGATGACGTCGTCGCCGATGCGGATCCTGCCAAGGAGTTTGGCTCCGGCGCCAATATCCACGCGGTTTCCGATCACGGGCGAACCCGGGTCGCCGATACTTTTGAGCCCAACCGTGACGCCGTGCCGCACCACCACATCGTCGCCAAAGACGGCGTCGCCGCTGAAGATGATGCCCCCGAAGTGATCGATGCGGAAACGCTTGCCGACCGTGACTTCGCACGGCATGTCGATGCCGGTCAGAACCTGCGAAACCGTTTTCATCCAGCGATACAGGAAAGACAGCGGCTTGCGGAGGAAGCTTGGGCGCACGGCGTAACGCCAGCGTCCGAAGCGGTACTGCAGCATAATCCAGAATCCCTGGCTGCGCCAGTTGCCCTCGTGCATGGCGAGATCTTCGCGAAGGTTTTCAAACATTTTCGATGTCCGTCCCGTCTGCTTGAGTTGCACGGCGTGTGCCAAAGGTGGCGGGACGGGGAGGGTCCCGGCGTACAATCGCTATCGTATGTGTTTGCAGGCGGTTAAGGGCAACCACGAAGCTTGCCGGATCAGCGGTGGGTGGCGAACCGGAGGGGGAGGGTGTTCCGTTCCGTGACAGGGCGGCGGGAACCTGTCCGGTTCCATGCGCTTGTTGGGGGGGGGATTGGTGGCGGCGCGCGGACTCGAACCGCGGACCTACGGATTATGAGACCGTCGCTCTAACCAACTGAGCTACGCCGCCACAGGGGTAATTTACAGTCTACCAAACTGGGCTGCGGCTGCGCTAACACGGCATTCCGGGAAGTTGAAAAAAACATCGTCAACCGGGGATTCACCGGATTGAATTGTGGAAATCTTGTGAGTCTGTGGCGGGTTTGGAGTAATCGAACTGTAACACAGTGAGAAGATGTGTAACATGCCACTTAACTATTTGAAAATAAAGCAATTAACCGGATATGCTGCCGCGTGGTTCAATTCGACGTAAGTGCTGATTATTCCATGACTTTGGCTCGGCTATACGCTGCTTTCCAACAGGGTTTTCCACAGTTCTGTGGAACGTGGTTACCGTGCCTTGAGGCGCCGCTCGATGGATTCGGGTACTTCGGCGACGACGAAAACGCGTTCGCCATCGTAGCGGGTATCGAGCACGCGCCCGAACTCGTGCAGCATGGCGAGCGTGGCGCCATCGCCCGCGCTCAATTCGAGGGTGGTACGCACCAGCAGATCGAGCGGCAGGGCTTCGTCGATGGCGGAGAGAAGGGCGTCGAGTCCGGCGCCGGTGGCGGCGGAGATGGCCACGGCGCGCATATCCTTGTGACCGCCGGCTTCGCCGAGCAGGCGCCGGGCAAGGGCGCCGGGGTCGGAGAGGGTTTCGGCGCCGCCTGCGGCATCGCCGAGCAGATCGATTTTGTTGAGGACCAGAATCTGCGGAATCTGGGCCGCGCCAATTTCGGCCAGCACCTTGAGCACGTGTGCCGAATGCTCGGCGGCGGCGGCTGAGGAGGCATCCACCACATGCAGGATGAGGGCGGCTTCGTTGACCTCTTCCAGGGTGGCGCGGAAGGCCTTGACCAGGGTGGTGGGGAGGTTGCGGATGAAGCCCACCGTATCGCTCATGAGCACGCGGCGGCGCGAGGGCAGGATCAGCGGGCGCACGGTCGGGTCCAGGGTGGCGAACATTTTGGCGTCGGCGAGCACTCCGGCGCGGGTGAGGCGGTTGAAGAGGGTGGATTTTCCGGCGTTGGTGTAGCCCGCCATGGCGAGGGTGGCCAAGGGTACGGCGCTGCGGCGGCGGCGGTGCAGGGCGCGCCCGGCGCGTACGCCTTCCAGATCGTCTTCCACGCGCTTGATGCGCTTGCCGATGCGGCGGCGGTCGGTTTCGAGTTGGGTTTCTCCGGGACCGCGGGTGCCGATGCCGCCGCCCTGCCGGGTCATTTCCACGCCGTGTCCGCTGAGGCGCGGGAGCATGTAATTCAATTGCGCGAGTTCGACCTGCAGGCGGCCTTCCCGGGTCCGCGCACGCGAGGCGAAGATGTCGAGGATGAGCTGGGTGCGGTCGAGAACTTTGGTGGCCAGGGCCTTTTCGAGGTTGCGCTGCTGGGTGGGGCTGAGGTCCTGATCGAAGATGACCATATCCGCGGCGCCGCTCTTCACGGCGGCGGAGAGTTCCGCGACCTTGCCTTGCCCGATGAGGGTGGCGGCTTGCGGCGCGGGCAGGGTCTGCTGCACACGTTCCAGAATGACGGCTCCGGCGGAGGCCGCCAGTTCCGCCAGTTCGTCCAGGGATTCTTCGGCGCGCAGGGGGTTGGCTCTTCCCGCCGCCCCGCGCTTCTTCCAGTCCAACCCGACGAGGATGGCGCGTTCCGGTCCGGCTTTACGCGGGCCTTTTACGGCCTCTTCCCCGTCCGCCTGTTCCCTGGCCGTTGAATCCAATGGCGCTTGTCGCGTTAGCTTATGCCTCCGTGGCGTCGGCGTGGACCGGCACGCTGGGCGCGCTGCCCGTGGCGGAATGCGCCGGGGAAACCGCTGGTCCGGCACCGTAGGTGTGCGCGGATTTCTGCGTGACGACGGTCGAAATCGCGTGCTTGAAGATCAACTGTTCCTGATTGTTGGTTTCCAGCACCAGGGAGTATTTGTCGAAGCTCTTGATCCGTCCCGAGAGTTTCACTCCGCTCATCAGGTAAATCGTGAGGACGACTTTGTCCTTCCTGGCATTATTTAAAAAGCTGTCCTGTATGTTTTGTGCCGGTTTTTCCATCCCGTCCCCCAAAAACCCATTACGGGTAAGTAAATCAGTTGTTACGAATAGTTCCTCACAATTGTACAACGAATCACCGGGTTGGACTAGGGTTTGCAACCCGGGTTTGGAGGGCGGAGCGGGGCGTTTCGCGGAGGGGGTGAAGCCGGTCTATTCGTCGTCGTGGTCGTCGTGGGTTGGGGCGGAAGCGGGCGCATCCTGCGTGAGCGAGGCCATCTCCTGCCGGCTCAGCGGGGTGAACTTGATCTTCACCGTGCTCTTCTGGCCGGGGACCACCACCGGTTCCAGGGTGAAGGCCTGCGCGGCTTCCAGTTCCTGGTCCAGGTTAAAATCCGGCGTGCGGTTCAAAGTGGGAACGCGGGCCACGCCGTCTTCACCGATCACACACTCCATGCCGTTGCGCAAGGCAAAGCGGATCTTGGATTGTTTCCGGATCGCGGCCTTGCGCAGGTCGAGGAGCGTCATCGTCCGGCTTCCTCGTACTCGTCGATCACTTCGCCTTCGGCGATGCGGGCGGAAATGGCTTCCTGGCAGGTCACGCAGTAACGCGCCCACGGCACCGCATCCAGCCGTTTGGCAGAGATGGGCTCTTCACATTCCGGGCAGACGCCGTAGTGGCCGGATTCGATGCGATGCAGCGCATCGGAGATCTCCCTCAGGAGTTTCACATCGAGGGTGTTGCGGTTGAGAAAAATCCACTCTTCGTGGTGGTGCTGGCTGAGATCGCCTTCGTCTGAGGGGACATCGAGGCGGTTTACCACCTGAGCCGCCTTCTGCGCGGACATGCTGCTGCGAACTTCCTCCGCCTTCTTCTCCAGGATCTTGCGGTAGGTTGCGGTCTTGGGTTTCATAAATGAGTTCTCTTTACTTCAGTAACGTGTTCCGGCTTCTGCCACTCACTACGCGGTGCGAACACCAGTCAGATGGATAAGACGCTGAACCTCCGGGAAAAGTTGCAAATTACCAGGGGGGCGTGTTCGGAAGCGGATTGAGCATTGTAGCGGTAGGGACGAGCCAAAGTCAAATTGGTCTCGTCCCTTACACAACATTACAAAGCACTTGGCTGACTGGAGCCGAACGGTAGCGGTAACGCCGGTAAAAGCCTACCTGGCTTTCTTGAAGGCGGCGATCAGCTCCGGCACAACCTGGAAGAGATCGCCCACAATGCCGTAGTCCGCCACTTCGAAGATGGGCGCGTTGGGGTCTTTGTTGATGGCCACAATGGTGCGCGAACCCTTCATGCCGACCAGGTGCTGGATGGCGCCGGAGATGCCGATCGCCATGTAGAGTTTCGGACCCACGGTCTGTCCGGAACTGCCGACCTGGCGTTCCATGGGGAGCCATCCGGCATCGCAAATGGGGCGGGAGGCGGCGAGTTCGGCGCCCATCGCATCCGCAAGTTCCTGGATGAGCGGGATGTTCTCGGATTCCCTGATGCCGCGGCCCACCGCGACGATCAGTTCGGCGGCGCTCAGGTCCACGGCGCGGGCGGATTCGCGGAAGCGTTCCCCCGGCACGGTGCGTACGGCGGAGGCGGCGATCTCCGGTATGAAGCGCTCAATCGCGGCAGTGCCCGCGGTGAGCTGGTCGGCGCGCCAAGCCCCGGCCTGCAGGCTGGCAAATTGCGGCGCCGCACCGGTGAAGCGAAGGTCGGAATTGATCTTGCCCTGGAATAGCTGGCGGACCAGCACCACGGCGCCGGCCTCCACGCGGTAGGCCACCACGTCGCTGACGGCAACCTTGCCGAACGAAGTGGCGAGCTTGGGCAGGAAATCGCGCACCTGGTAGGTGTGCGGAAAGAGCACGTAATCGGCGGCGGTGTGAGCGACCAGTTGGCGCAACGCGGCGGTATAGGCATCGGGCGTGTAGGCGCCGAGCAGGCTGTGTTCGACGGCGTAGACATTCTCGAGTTGCTTGCCCGCGAGTTCCGCCGCGAGCGGGTCCAAGCCCTCGCCGAGGATGGCGGCGCAGGCGGTGCCGCCGAGATCTTTCGCCAGTTGCTGGGCGGCGGCCAGGGTCTCCCACGACATGCGGTTCCACTCACCGCCACGTTGTTCCAGGACTGCCAGAATTTTAGGTTGGCTCATATGACCCGCGCCTCGAATTTCAGTTTCTCCACCAGTTTGGCAGCCGCTTCCTTGGGGTCGCCGTCAAAGATCTGGGTCTGTTTGGCGCGCTCCGGAAGGTAGATGCGTGTGGTGGCGATGCTGGCCTCTCCGGCTCCGCCCAATTCCTCCGGAGTGATGCGGCGTATCTCTTTGGACTTGGCCTTCTTGATGCCCATCAGGGTGGCGTAGCGGAGCTTGCTGATGCCGGATTGAATCGAAAGCAGCGCGGGCAGCGGCATTTCCACGTGTTGGAACCAGCCGTCTTCCAGTTCGCGTTTCACCCGGATTCCGGCGCCTTGCACATCCACTTCCATGATCAGGGTGGCGTGGGGCAGGCCGAGGAGTTCGGCGAGGATGGGGCCGGTCTGGCCGAAGCCGAGATCGTCGCTTTGCAGGCCGGTGAGAATCAGGTCGGCGGCTTCGTTTTTGAGTGCGGCGGCCATGAGGCGGGCCGCGCCGAGCGGGTCGAAGGAGCCGAGGTCTTCGGCTTCGATGTGGATGGCGCGGTCGGCGCCCTTGGCCAAGGCTTCGCGAATGGTTTGCGCCGCGCGGTCCGGGCCGAGGCAGAGAGCCACCACTTCACCGCCGTGTTTTTCTTTCAACTGGAGGCCGGCTTCGAGAGCGTAGGCATCCGGCTCATTGATTTCGTGGGTGAGATCGTCTTCCTCAATCCACCGGCCGCCGGCGGCGATTTTCAACTGCGAATCGCGGGCAGGGACCTGTTTGATGGCCACTACAATTTTCATAGGAAAGTTACCTGGAAATGAGGCGCTGGCAGGCGGAAGCGCCTGCCCCACCGTTGCTCCGTCAGGCGGAGTAGCGTTTAAAGATCAGGCAGCCGTTGGTGCCGCCGAAGCCGAAGCTGTTGGAAAGGGCATGGTCGATCTTCATCGGCCGCGCCACGTTCGGCACATAATCCAGATCGCAGGCCGGGTCGGGAACCTCGTGGTTCACGGTCGGCGGCGCGACCTGATCGCGGATCGCGAGAACGGTGATGCCGGCTTCAATTCCACCGGCGCCGCCCAACAGGTGGCCGGTCATCGACTTCGTGGAACTGACCGCCACTTTGTACGCGTGCTCGCCGAAGGCGCGTTTGATCGCCATCGTCTCCGCCCGGTCGCCCACATCCGTGCTGGTGCCGTGTGCATTGATGTAATCGATCTGTTCCGGCTTGAGTCCGGCGTCTTTCATGGCGTTGCGCATGACGCGGAAGGCGCCATCGCCATCGTCCGGCGGAGCCGTCAGATGGAAAGCGTCCGCGCTCATGCCATAGCCCACCAGTTCGGCCTGAATGTTGGCGCCGCGGGCTTTGGCGAACTCCAGTTCCTCGAGCACCAGGATGCCCGCGCCCTCGCCCACCACGAAGCCGTCGCGATCCTTATCCCAGGGACGGGATGCGCGTTGCGGTTCGTCATTGCGGGTAGAGAGTGCGCGCATGGCCGCAAAGCCACCCACACCCATTGGCGTGACCGCGGCTTCGGTGCCGCCGCAGATCATGGCCACGGCATCGCCGCGCTGGATCAGGCGGAAGGAATCGCCGATCGAGTGGGCGCTGGTGGTGCATGCCGTCGCGGTCGCTGAGTTCGGACCCTTGGCCCCGCTGCGGATCGATACGTGTCCGGATGCGAGGTTGATGATGGTCGCTGGAATAAAGAAAGGAGAGATGCGGCGAGGCCCGTGCTCCAACAGCGTCTGGTGTTCGCGCTCGATGACTTCGAACCCGCCAATTCCGCTGCCGATATAGACGCCGACTTCCTCGGCGATCTCCGGTGTGACCACCAGTCCGGAATCCTTGAGCGCGTAATCCGCCGCCGCAATGGCGAACTGGATGAAGCGCCCCATCTTCTTGATTTCTTTTTTCTCGATATAGCTGGCCGGATCGAAGCCCTTCACCTCTCCCGCAATACGGCAGGAGAAGGCGGTAGCGTCAAATGCCGTGATCGCGGCAATCCCGCTTTTGGAAGCGAGAATTGCATCCCAGGACACCTGCGTTCCAATCCCCAGCGGCGTCAGAAGTCCGACGCCGGTGACTACTACTCTTCGTGACAAAAACTCCTCCCGGTACAACTACTTCTTCGAAGTCTTGCCTTCGATGTATTCCACCGCGTCTTTGACCGTGGTGATCTTCTCGGCGTCTTCGTCCGGGATCTCGAGTTCAAAGGCTTCTTCAAAAGCCATGACCAACTCAACGATATCGAGCGAATCGGCGCCCAGGTCGTCTACGAACGACGCATTGCTGTCAACCTGGCTCTCATCGACGCCCAACTGCTCGACAATAATCTGCTTCACCTTCTGCTCAACTGCCATGATTCCTCCTGGGATTTTGTGAACGCGTTGATTTTAGCTACCTGCACGGAGTTTCCGCAAGTCTCTACGTTTGTGCCCAGACCCCCCATTCTGCCATATCCGGCGGCTTTTTGCGCGGAGACTATTGCGCCGCCCCCGGATGGCCGAAAACCACCAGGTTTGGTGCTATCCGGCCAGCGTGCCGCGGACGCCGGTGTAATGTTTCCAATGGCTTAGGAATGGCGAGAAAGTTGCAATACAAGCGGCAGGACGTTTGAGGTACTAAAACTATGCGACGAATTCACTGGATCACACTGAATCTTTTTACCGCAAGCGCGATGCTGTTTGCCCAGGACCCGCAATCGGGAACGCCACAAAACGGGGGCTGGCGGCGGGCGGGGGATCCCGCGGCGCCGGTAGCGGGCGCACCTTCGAGCACGAATCAGGACCCCACGCAGCCGGTCGCGCGGATGGATGCCTACGGGCAGCCTCTGCCCGCGCAGGCGGGAACGCAGCAGCCTCTGCCCGCGCAGGCGGGAACGCAGCAGCCTCTGCCCGCGCAGGCGGGAACGCAGCAGCAGGATTCTCAGGCGCAAGAG
>CAIRBY010000555.1 GCA_903876865.1 uncultured Acidobacteriia bacterium | reverse complement strand
CCGCGGGTGTAAGGGAACTCGCCGGGCGCGGGGGGCGCGGCGGGCGCGTGCGCGGGACCATAGAGGGGTTCGACGGGGACTCCGCTGATGGTCGTGAAGTTCGGTGCGGCGGTTTTCATGAGTGCGCGGCTATCGACATGATAACTCCGCAGACGGAAAGAAACGCCGATATGTAACCCAAGACCCGTTTTGAGGCCTCGCGGCAGGGCGCGGTTCCGGCGGGCGCGTTATATTAAAAAACGAACCACGACTCATGTTCAAACCTACGATTTTCCGGGAATACGATATCCGCGGTGTAGCGGACGAAGAACTGCTGAGCGAAGATGTGGTGCTGCTGGGGCAGGCGTTCGGCACCTACATGCAGCGCCATGCGGGGCGCAAGGTCAGCCTGGGGCGCGACACGCGGCTGAGTTCTCCGCGCCTGCGCGACGCGCTGATGCAGGGTTTGAAGGCGAGTGGTTGCGAGGTGACGGATATCGGCGTGGTGCCGACTCCGGTGCTCTACTACTCCGCCATCCACCTGAAGACGGATGGCGCGGTGATGATCACGGGCAGCCACAATCCGAGCGAGTTCAACGGCTTCAAGACAGTGTGCGGCGACGGGACGATTCACGGCGCGGCGATTCAGGAGATCCGCCGCCTGATCGAAACCGGCGACCTGGCAACGGGCGAGGGCAGCGAGAGCAGCGCGGACCTGGTGACGCCGTATGTGAAGGAAGTGGCGGCGCAGTTCGATTTCAAACGCCGCATCAAGGTGGTCTTCGACGCGGGTAACGGCACCGGCGGTCCGGTGATGCACCGGTTGCTGGAGACGCTGAACGTAGAGGCGACGGAGCTCTTCTTCGAGATGGACGGGCGCTTCCCGAATCACCATCCCGACCCGACGGTGCCGGCGAATCTGGCGGCGCTGATCGCGAAGGTGAAGGAGACGGGCGCGGAGGTGGGGATTGCCTTCGATGGCGATACCGACCGCATCGGAGCGGTGGATGAACAAGGCACGGTGGTGTGGGGCGATCAGTTGATGATCATCTACGGGCGCGAGATTCTGACGCGCAAACCGGGCGCCACATTCATCGGCGAAGTGAAGTGCTCGCAGCTGATGTATGACGATCTGAACGCGCGCGGCGGCAACGCCATCATGTGGAAGACGGGCCACTCGCTGATCAAGGCCAAGATGAAGGAGTCGCACGCCGAACTGGCGGGCGAGATGAGCGGCCACATGTTCTTCGCGGACCGCTATTTCGGCTTCGACGACGCGCTGTATTCGGCCTGCCGGCTGATCGAGATTGTGGCCGCATCGGGCCAGCCGCTCTCGCACCAACTGGCCGACCTGCCGCATACCGTGACCACGCCGGAACTGCGCTTCGATTGTCCGGACGAGCGCAAGTTCGACGTGGTGGGCAAGGCGATGGCGGCGCTGCGGGCGAGGCACAAGACGGTGGATGTGGACGGCGTGCGCGTGATCTTCCCGCACGGCTGGGGACTGGTGCGCGCGAGCAATACGCAGCCCGTGCTGGTGATGCGCTTCGAAGCGACCACGCCGGAACTGCTGGCGGAGTATCGCGCCGAAGTGGAGCAGGTGGTGCGGGACGCGGCGGGGCAGTAACGGTGAACGGTAGGGCAGGCGGTTTCGCCTGCCAAGCTGGCAGGTCCGAAGAGTTGGCAGGCGGAACCGCCTGCCCCATCGCTCTTCCCATGAAGCATCAGGTGCCTGCGACGGTCGGAAGGCCGGCGAGGGCGTCGGCCGCGATTGTCAGACACGATCCAGGGGGACCGCCCCACTATGCGCCAGGACGCCTGTAAGGTGGCGCATTCAAGCGGCGTTGAGTGTTGCCGGATCAGTTTTTGGAGCCGATGCTTTCGGAGCGGCCGGCGAGGGGCTGGACACTGCCGGAGCCGCAGATGGCGACGCCGGTCTGGAGCAGGGCGTTGAGGAAGTTCAGGAACAGGTGGTAGAAGACCTGTTCGGTAAGCGGCTGATTGCCGGGCAGGCGGAAAGTGGCGGGCAGTTCCTTGGAGATGGAGAGGCGCAGCGAGTGATTTTGCGCGCGGCCGGAGCGATCGCGCTTGTTGGCGAGCGTCATAGGGGTCTGCATCACACTGCCGGTGCGGCCATCGATATAAAACTGGCAGCGCGAAAACCAACCGAGGTTGGCGGGGTCGGCGGCATCGAAGAGCAGCAGCGGACCCTGGCGGGCGGGGGCGCTCAAATCCAGTTGAATGGAGCGCGCCGAATCCTTGGTCTTGGTTTCAAAGCCGGCCTGGCGGGCAATATTGGCCACCATTTCCGTCTGCAATTCGAGATAAATCCACTTGTGCTGCCCAGCCTGAAGTACCTGCATGATCCACGGCTATTGTAGCGCAGGCGGCTTGGAAGCAGCGCCGGAACTCACTCGGCGGCGCCGGCGGTAACCCAGCCATCGGCGAGTTGAATCACGCGGTTGCCGCAGGCGGCGCTGGCTTCGGAGTGGGTCACCTGCACGATGGTCGTGCCCTCGGCATTGAGCTTCTGGAAGAGTTCCATGATCTCTTTGCCCTGGCCGGAGTGGAGGTTGCCGGTGGGCTCATCGGCGAGGATGAGTTTGGGGTTGGCGATGACGGCGCGGGCCACGGCGACAAGCTGCTGCTGTCCGCCGGAGAGCTGGCTGGGGTAGAGATCGCGCTTGCCCACGATACGGAAGCGATCGAGCGCATCGCAGACGATGGCGGCGCGTTCGCTGCTCTTGACGTTGCGGTAGGAGAGCGGGATGTCGAGGTTCTCGTAGACGGTCAGGGTATCGATCAGGTGGTAGCTCTGAAAGACGAAGCCGATGAACTTCTTGTTCAGTTCGACGCGCTCCTTGGGCTTCATCTTGTGGACGGCGTGGCCGAGGAATTCGTACTCGCCGGTCCAGGCGGCATCGAGCATGCCGAGGATGCTGAGCAGGGTGGACTTCCCCGCCCCGGAGTTGCCCATGATGGTGACGAACTCGCCCTCGCGGATATCGATATTGACGCGGCGCAGCACGTAGCTGCGGCCATAGCCGCCTTCATAGAACTTCTCGAGGTTGCGGAGCTTGATCATCCCGTTTCCTATACGTGGCGGCTTCCTATTCGTGACGCAGCGCGGCAGAGGGATCGAGCGCCAGCACGCGGCGGGCGGGCAGCCACGCGGCGGCGAGGGCCACGGCGGCAAGCAGCAGGGCCACGAGGGCAAAGGTGGTGGAATCGAACGGGCTGATGCCGAAGAGCATGGTCTTCATGAGGCCGGTCAAAGCCGCCGCCGCGATCAGGCCGGCCCCGATTCCACAGAGGGCGAGCCAGGCGCCCTGCCCCACAATCAGATCGCGAATCTGCGCGGGCTGCGCGCCGAGCGCGACGCGGATGCCGATTTCGTGGATGCGCTGGGTGACGTCATAGGAAATGACGCCATAGATGCCGATGGCGGCGAGGAGGAAGGCGATCTCAGCGAAGATGCCGAGCAGGGTGGTGTTGAAGCGCTGCCCGGCGACGGCGCGATCGGTGAGGTCTTCAAGCGGGCGAACATCGGCGACGGGCTGGGCGGGATCGAGTTGACGCACTTCGCGGAGCAGGGCGGGGGCGAGCGAGAGCGGCGGGGCGGCGGAGCGCACGGCGAGCGTCATGGTGGGGAAGGGCGCCTGCGGGTAGGGGCTGTAGATGGTGGGGCGGTCCTCGGCATCGATGCGGTCGGGCTTGGTATCGCCGACCACGCCGACGATCTCCACGACCTTATTGGCGTTGAGATCGAGCACGAGGCGGCCGCCGACGGGATTGCCGGTGGGCCAGAAGCGGCGGGCGAGGGTTTGATTGACGATGACGACCAGGGGCGCGGCGGCGAGATCGGATTCGGCGAGTTCGCGTCCGGCGAGGAGGGGGATGCCGACGGTGCGGAAATAGGCGGGGGTGACGGAGCGCCAGAGGGCGACGGGGCGCTGCTCGGGGGGAGGCGCGGGGCGGCCATCCACGGCGAAGTGCGAGCCGATGCCGAGGCCATCGAGCGGGAGGGTGTTGACGGCGCCGGCGGAGCGTACGCCGGGGAGCGCGGCGGCGCGGCCGAGCAACTGCTGGAGGAAGGCGGCGCGGAGAGGGAGGGCGGTGTTGCGTCCGCCGCCGAGCGGGATGCGGGCGGTGAGGACGCCTTCGGCGCGGAAGCCGGGGTCCACGCTGCGGAGGCGCACGAAGCTGCGGATGAGCAGGCCTGCGCCGGTGAGGACGACGACGGCGAGGGCGATTTCGACGATGACGAGGCCGTTGCGCAGGCGGCGGCCGGAGCGTCCGCTGGTGCCGCCGCGTCCACCTTCGTTGAGGGCGGCGCTGAGGCTGGCGCCAGAGCCGTGGAGGGCGGGCGCGACGCCGGAGAGCAGGCCGGCGAGCAGGGCGAGAGCGAGGGCGAAGGCGAAGAGGCGGAGATCGATGGCGGCTCCGGCGAGGCGGGGCAGGGTAGCGGGTCCGAGGCGGGCGAAGAGGCGGACGATGGCGATGGCGAGGAGCAGGCCGAGGGCGCCGCCGCCGAGGGAGAGCAGCATGCTCTCTGAGAGGAGTTGGAGGAGGATGCGGGCGCGTCCGGCGCCGAGGGCGGCGCGGAGGGCGAGTTCCTTACGGCGGGCGGCGCCGCGGGCGAGGAGGAGATTGGCCACGTTGACGCAGGCCATGAGCAGGAGAAAAGCGACCGCGCCCATCAGGATCCAGAGGGCCTGGCGCACATCGCCGACGAGTTCCTCCTGCAGGCCGAAAACGGAGGGGCGCCAGCCGCGATCGAGCGCGGGGATGGCCTGCTCCATGCGGTCGCCGAGTTGTTCGAGTTGGGCGCGGGTCTGCGGCTCGCTGGCGCGGCGGCGGGCGATCACGGTGAGGTAGCGGAGTCCGCCGGAGCGCGAATCGGAGAGGTTGAGGCCGAGCGGGAGGTAGAGTTCCACGCCGGGTTCGAGGAGGGCGAACTCGGGCGGGAGGACGCCGGTAACGGTGAGGCTCTGGTTGCCGAGGCGGATGGCCTTTCCGGCGATGGCGGGGTCGCCGGCGAAGCGGCGCTGCCAGAGCGAGTAGGACAGCAGGGCGACGGTGGGGGGACCGGGGCGGTCTTCCTCGGGGCGGAAGGCGCGGCCGACGAGAGGGCCGACGCCAAGCAGGGGGAACATCCCGGCGGTGACGCGTTCGGCCTTGATCTCCTCGGCATCGATGGGGCCGTTGGGGCCTCCGGTGAGGTTGACGCGGACGTCCTGGAGGGCGGCCAGAGCCTCGAGACTGCGGGCCTGGTTCCAGACCTGGAAGTTGAGGGGGGCGACGAACATCTTGCGCAGTTTCTGGGCGGGATTCTTCTCGTAGATGACGAGCAGGTTGGCGGGATCGCGGAAGGGGAGGGGTTTGAGGAGGACGGTATCGACAACGCTGAAGATGGCGGTGGTGGCGCCGGTTCCGAGGGCCAGGGTGAGCAGGGCGATCACCGTAAAGGCGGGCGATTTCGCCAGTAACCGGACTCCGTATCGCAGATCCTGAGCGAGGAAGTGCATGGCCTGTCAGGTTAGCAGATATCGGGGCGGCGAGTGAATTTCGGGATTGGAATAGGCGGCGGGGGAAAATGGAAAACCGTAAGTATCCTTACGGAAATTTTACTGATTCTATAGGAGTTACGAGAAATAAACCGTAAGTATCGAGCGGAAATCGGTGTTTGGCCGCAACCGAGACCGCTCCTGCCTGAAGCATGGCACAGGAAGGGGGGCAATCTGGCGGGGAGCGCCGGGATGTGATTGGCGGGACGGGGAAAAGAAAGTGGAAGGGCGCGTGAACGAAGGGGGCTCGCTCGATCGCGGCGCGAAGAGTCCGGACAGTCGCGGGTTGTGGTGGACTAGGGGGAAAAACTGATGTAACGTTCCGTCTGTCACCGGGTTTTGTCACGGGGTTTTGACGGCGGCGAGGATGCGGTCGATGGCGTCGCGGTGGCGCAGGCCGGGGCCGCCGAGGATATTCCAGGCGGTGAAGACGATCACGAGATCGTAATCGGGGATCACGATGGGCAACTGTCCGCCGAAGCCAGAACCGGCGAAGGCGAGGCGGGCGTCGTCTTTACCGGAGGGGTCTTTTCCATAGGGATACAGCCACCATTTCAGTCCGTATTTGACACCGGCCTTCTCATTGACTGTGACAGCGGGGGCGAGCGATTCCTTGACCCATTCCGCGCTCACGATCTGCTTCCCCTCCCAGACGCCGCTCTGGTGGAAGAGGAGCATGAGTTTGGCGAGATCGTGGCGTTCGAGGTAGAGGCCGCCTTCGGTATCGGCGAGGCCCGAGGGGATGCGTTTCCAATAGAAGCGCTCGATGCCGAGCGGGGCGAAGAGGTTCCGGGCCGCATACTCCTCGATATCCTGACCGGTGGCGACGCGGAAGATGTGGCCGAGCAGTTGCGAGGCACCGCTGTTGTAGTTGAAGCGGGCGCCGGGCTCGTCCGACATGGGCTGATCGATCACGTAGCGCACCCAATCGTCGGCCGCTTCCATGAGGGTGCCGGTGTTGCGGGGATCGCTGTAGGGCAGGTCTTCATGCCACTCGAACCCGGCGGTCATGGTGAGCAGGTGGCGGAGGGTCATGCGGCGCTTGCGGGCATCCACATTGCGGACCTTGCCTTCATCGAAGAACTTCAGGACCGGAGTATCGAGGGAGGGAAACTCGTGGCGGGTGACGGCGACTCCGATGGTGGCGGAGGAGATGGTCTTGGTGACGGATTGCAGCGTGTGGAGGTCGCCGCCGCGGTAGTAGGGGTGCCACCAGGGGTTGAAGTAGTTGTAGGGGCCGGTGGGATCGTGCGGGTTGAGCGGGCCGGGTTCGCGCGCGGGGGCGGCATAGATCTTGGCGTAGTCCTGCGCATAGGTCCGGTCATAGGCCACTTTGCCATGGCGGATCACGAGCATGCTATCGATGTGGCCGTACTTCCCGGCGGCGATATCGGCATCGAAGCCGGCCAGGGCCGCGGGGTCGAGGCCCACGGCTTGCGGGGACGCCTGGGGCCAGGCTTTGGCGGGAGGTACGGCCTGGCCGAAGAGAGCGGGCAGCGCCAAGGCTGACAGAAATACGATCCAAGCAGAACGCACATTGGCCTCCAGAGGTTCCGCCCAGCGTAGCATGACGGGGCAGGCTGGGCGGGGCTGTGGCGCCGCCGGAGATGATCTGCTCGGGAGGGATTTGGTTTGGGCGCGCGAGTTTCCGGGAATGCCGTGTATGCCGCCATCGGACAGAGTGGCGTTTCCTGTTCATTGACCGCCCGCCGCGTCGTCGAGGGCGTGAGTCTGGGAGAATGAACTCGTCCTGTTGCTGAGGTACAAAATCCTGGCCGGTGACGGGTCAGAGGCCCGTAGGAAGGTGATGCCGTATATGGCGGTACAGTAACGCTTCAGCCCATGGTGTCGCGCGATATCAATCCGAAGGCCAAACCCTGAAGGAAGAAAGATGGAACCGCGCGGTGATGACGGCACGTCAAGATACTACCGGCAGGATATGAGGATCATCATAGCTTGACCGAGGCCACCTGACCGAGGCCACCCGTTCCGCCTTCGAATGAACAAGTTTTGATATACCAATCGCACCTGCAGCCATCGCAGCTATGCTAAGGGCTGATGCAGCCGGACTCGCTGCGGGAAGAGCTTCTGGACTTTGACACCGGCGCCATCAAGCTCCCAAACGTAAACCTGAATCCATGAATCTGCAGAGACTGAGTATCGGCATCATCGGCGGTGGAATCGGCGGCGTCGCCGCAGCCGTCGCGCTTCACCGCGCAGGCATCCGCGCAACGGTATACGAAAGGGCAAGCGAACTTCGCGAGGTGGGGTCGGGTATGATGCTTTGGCCCAACGCCACGCGAGTGCTGAAGGAACTTGGTGTGCTCGAACGAGTGGTGGCATCGAGCGGGCCGAACCAGCATTTCCTCGTTCGCTCCAGCACAGGCTCGACTCTGATGGATATCGGACTGGGTCATTTCGACGTACCCGCCCTGTGCACGCGCCGCTCCGAGCTGTTGGAGGCACTGATTTCCGCGCTGCCGGCGGGGCGTGTCTGTCTTGGCCACGCTTTCGAATCCCTCGACCGGCAGAAATCCAGCGTAGCGGTTCATTTCGCGGGTCAGGCTTCGGTGGAGCATGACTTCGTAATCGGCGCCGATGGCATTCGTTCGCGCGTCCGCTCTCAAATACTGGGAATTCACGAGCCCATCTACCGCGGCTACACGATCTGGCGGGGCCTGGCATCTCTCCCGGGGGCTGTTGCGTCGGGCTCGAACAGCGAAACCTGGGGGCGAGGAAAACGTTTCGGCATTCTCGGCACCGGCGGCGACCGGTTCACATGGTATGCCACGGCGAATACGGATTGCGACCATGCCGACTCATCGGAAGGCCGCCGGCACGATCTCCTGCGGATGTTCGCGGGTTGGCACAAGCCCGTAGAAAGCCTGATCGCCGCGACGGAAGAAAGTTCGATTTTGAAACATGGCGCCTACGATCTCGCCCCCTTGAAACGCTGGGGAGAGGGGAGGGTGATGTTGCTCGGGGACGCCGCTCACCCTTGCACGCCGAATCTGGGATTGGGTGGCTGTATGGCGCTCGAAGATGCGCTGGTTCTGGCCAAATCGTTTTGCAGAGAGACGACTCCCGAATTGGCCCTGCGCCGCTACGAATCACTGCGCCGGAAGCGAACACGCCATGTGCAGCAGCGCTCCCTTCTCATGGGGCGTATCGGGCAGTGGGAGAACGGGCTGATCGCGGCCGGGCGCGAGGCGGTGACAGGCATGCTTCCGGCGAGCTTTTTTGAGCGGAATTTGAGGAGGGTTTATTCTTATGCGGCTTAGCACTCTGGTTGTCTGCACGGCGATTGCCGCGGCAGCGCCACTCATTGCACTGGAAAAAGCCGCGCAGGAAAAGGCCGCGCAGGAAAAGGCCGCGCAGGAAAAGGCCATCGATACGCAGAGCAGCACCATCACGATTCACGTTGGCAAATCCGGGCTGTTGTCGGTTGCCGCGCATGACCATACCATCAACGCGCCGATATCCTCCGGCACGATCCTGGAGTCCGGCACCGGGCGCATCGAGTTCCGGGTTGAGACCGCGAGGATGACGGTAAAGCCCGACCCCAAAATCGACGCGAAAGATCAGGCAACGATCCAGAAACATATGGCTGAAATGACACTGGAGACGAAGAAGTTTCCCGAGATCACCTTCCGCTCTTCCGGCGTCCAGAAATTGGCGGACGGACAATGGAAGGTCGAGGGTAATTTGTCTTTACACGGTGTCAGCAAAGCGGTCAGCCTGACCGTGAAACAGACCGGCGCGTCCTACACGACACACACCGTTCTCAAACAGACTGATTTTGGAATCACGCCCATCAGTATCGGTGGCGGAATGATCAAGGTGAAGAATGAAGTGCAACTTGATTTTCAGATCTTCGCTCGCCCCATCTGACATCCCGCGTTTGACGAACCAAATGACCGCGATCTCCCTGGTTCCGTCTGTCCGCACAAGAAGCTGAAAAAATGGCATCATCCACCCTGCTCACGCCCCGTTCCGGACGTTCCGGATTCAAGAATCTTCTCTGGATTTCCCTGGGGCTCACTACGCTCTTTGTCTTCATCACGTCAGAAGTTCTTCTCGTCACCGATTACCCCATGTATCACGCCTACCGGCTGCAGGTGATCGCCGACCGCCAACTCCTGATCCCCCATGTGCTCGGCGGCGTCATCGCTCTGCTGGCCGGCCCTGTGCAGTTCTCGTCGCGCTTCCGCCAGCGTTACCTGCAATTCCATCGCGTCCTCGGCCGCCTCTACGTGATTTCCGTCGGTATCGGCGCCTGGACCGGGATCGCCCTCGCCGCCGGCCGTCCCGGAATGCCAGGAACCTGCGTGCAGGCCGCCGCCTGGGTCGTCTGCACCGCCGCCGCCGTGATCACCGCGCGTAACCGCCAACTCGTGCGGCATCGCGAATGGATGATTCGCTCCTATGCAGTCACGTTTACCTTCGTCTCCAGCCGCGTGCTCAATCCCTGGCCGCTCTACTGGAGCCATCTGAACGACAGCCTCGCGGCCGTCGGCCTTATCCTGTTCACGCTCGGCTCCCTGCTGGTCGTCCAACTCGGCCTCAACCGGCGCGGACTCACTACCGGTCGCGCCTGACTGTTACTGCCCATCCCACCGCCGAATGGACCGGCCGGCAACTGCGGGAGGCTGTCCCATCTGATGGAAGGACTGAACACTTTCAGCGGAATCCTCAGTTTCGCCTGAAGCGGAAAACCTACTAAAGGCTGAGTTGCCCGTCCTGAATCTTGCGGGCGAAGCCAATATAGGAAAGTCTGGTCGACCGTGTGAGGCGGAAGGCAAAGCTGTCAGCCACGGTGTGGTGGGTCAGCAGTTTCCGGAACGCCGCGGAGAAGACCACCGGCGCCATGCCTTGCACGGTCTCCACGGCGAGACCGGAGCGGGCACACATGGAAGTCAATTCTCCGGGTTTGATGAACATACGCAGAACGTGCAAATTGGGCGGAGTGTTGCGCACGAACCACTCCACTCCTTTGATTGCCACCAACCAGGCCAGCCAGTTGCGGTTGAAGGTGTAAAAGATAAACCCACCGCCGGGCACGAGCACGCGGGCGGCTTCACGGATTGCGAGTTCCGGCTGCTCCACGTGCTCCAGGAAGTCCAGGGCGCAAACGGCATCAAAGGTTCCATCCGGGAACGGCAATCGAAACGCATTGCCTTGGATGTATGCCACGCGCCCGGTGGCGTCGTACTGGCGGGCGACTCTCAGCGCATCCGCTGCGAAATCCAGACCGGTGACGGTGTGTCCCTGGCCGGCCAGATGGTTGGAGAGGAAACCGCCGCCACAGCCAACGTCAAGGATGCGTAGCTTGCGCCCTGAGAACCGTGCGTGGAGTTGCTCCGCGGCCCAGGGGTTGCGCAGTCGCGACTCGGCGCGCAGTAAAGCGACAGGATTATCCTGGGCTGTGTACCAGCGCTCGCCAAGAGCATGGTAGATGTCATTGTTGACGGATAGTTGCAAAACGCTCCTCACTGGCGTGCCTCGATCGCGGTGACCTGCGCCTTGCAGATCCGATTCCAACACCAAGTTTGACAGATCATGTACAGTGCCATCGCCGCGGCTTGGCTTGGCGAAGCGGATTCCACGCCGCGAAAGTGTTCCAGCCATGCGACTGCTCCGGCGGGCGCGTGATACAGGGGCCAGAGCAGTGCCATCGCGGCAAAAGCCAGTGGATGCGCGATGAAGACGAAGAGGACTGCGTGTTCCGGTGCCCGGGCGGCAGGCAAAGATCGGCGTGTACGGATTCATCCT
>CAIRBY010000554.1 GCA_903876865.1 uncultured Acidobacteriia bacterium | reverse complement strand
CCGTTGGTGGGTGCTTCTGCGTTCTGTTTGATCATCTCTTTCTCCGGAGGTCAGTTCTATCGGACGGGTCGGCTAGCGTTAGCTCACTTAAGTAATCGGCATTCTCAGGAATTCCTGTATGGTAAACCCACAAATAAGGCCTGAAAATCTCGCTTTCCCCGATATTTCGGATTTTCGACGGTGCGCGGTCCGAGCAATCGCCGCTTCCCGGAGTGAAACTGGTGTGGAAGATTTTGTGGAGTGAAAGCCGTACAGTCCCAACACGAACTGCGACGCCATCGGGCCGGACGCCTCCGGTTAGTGAAATCCAAGCCGACGCACGCCTCGGAGCTGCTCGCAATCACGTCAGCATCCGCCCTTCCGGATCGCTCGGTTCCTCCGCGTTGGTGGCCGGCCGGGCCTGGCATCCGCCGTGAACGACGTTCAGCAAAACCCGAAACCGTCGCGATGAGATGCTGTCTACTCACAAGAGCGGTTCGTGAGGTGAATCGTGACCCTCTCTGAGCCTGCAGCACCCGGCAGTTTCGTCAGACGGCAGTTTGGTCAGACCGCGATCGGGTGTTCGGCGGACTGGAGTGTCAAGGTGAAAACGGTGCCCCCACCTGTTTTGGAGGCGGCGGTAAGACTCCCGTGATGCGCTTCGGCAATCCACTTGGCGATCGCCAAGCCCAGGCCGCTGCCCTCCACCTCACTGCGCGAGGCGTCGACCCGGAAGAAGCGTTCGAACACGTGGGGTAGCAACTCTTCAGGGATGCCGACGCCGTCATCCTGGACCGTAACCTCTACCGCTGCAGGCGCAATCGCCAGGCCAATTTCGATGTGACCGCCTGCCGGTGTGTACTTGAGCGCGTTATCGACCAGCGCCCAGAGCAGGCGGCGGACGGCGGCGCGATCGGCGTTCACGGTGGCAGCGCCTTCGATGGTGGAGGTGACGAGTTGGCGCTTCGCCTCGGCCTGCGCCAGCGCCTTCGCCCTGACCTCATCAATCAAATCGGCCAACTGCACCGGAGCGAAGACAAGTTCGGCACTGCCGGCATCCGCCCGGGCCAGTGCCAGCATGTCTTCCAGCAGGCTCGCCGCGCTCCCCGTCTCCGCTACGATCTCCAGAAACGCGGCCCGGCTCCCGGCGTCGGTCGTGGCGTCGCGCAGGGCGCATTCCGAGGTGGTGCGGATGAAAGAGATCGGACTGCGCAACTCATGGGAAGCATCGGCGGTAAAACGATTGATCCGGGCCACAGCGTCTTCCAAACGCCGCAGCATGTCGTTGCATGATTCCGCCATCCGGTTGAGCTCATCTCGAGTTTGGGTTACGGGCAATCGGTCCCCGAGGTTGCCGATCCGGATTGAACCCATGGCAGCGGTCAGTTCGCCGATTGGCTTCAAAACACGGCGGCTCAGGAAGTACGCTGCGATTGCCGAAAGGGCCAAGAGAACTGGAATGCTGGTCTTCAGGCCCGCCGCGAAGCGTTCCAGGAGCTGCCGGTTATCCTCCAGCTGACCCGCCACCACCATTCGCGCGGAACCTCCGTTCCACGTTGCCGGCAGCACCATCACGCGAAACTGCCTGCCGTCAAACAGCGCGTGGCCGAGTCGCGTTTGAGCAGCCAGCACGGCGGACCAGGGAAAGCCTCCGCTGCGATCGCTGGCAGGATAGAGCCGGTTTCCGAGCGCATCGAAGATTTGAACCAGGCCACCCTCCGGCATCGCGTCGAGCAGCATGTCCAGCTTCCGTTCGCGCTCCGGTTCGCTCTCGCCTAAAGCGCCATGCAACAACTCCGCGACCCGCCCCGCACGGCGATTGAGGGTGCGGTCGCGGCCCCGCTCCAGCGAGAAGCCGAGGTCGAACCACATCACCACGCCGAATGCCACGAAACCGAACACAAAGGCAGCCGTCAGCCAGAGGGTAAGGCGGAGCGAGATCGAGAGGCCGCGATTCACACCGCCTCTCTCCGCAGCGTGTAGCCAACGCCGCGCGCCGTATGCAGCAACTGCCGCTCTTCTCCCTGTGCGATCTTTGCCCGCAACGCCCGCATGAATACATAGAGCGTGCTGTCGCTCACTTCCGTGCCGCCACCCCAACCCGCTTCGGTCAGCACATCGCGGGGCACAATGCTTCCTGCGCGTCGAATCAGGATCTCCAGAAGGGCATATTCCGTCGGCGTCAGCGGGACTACCCGCTGACCGCGAGCCATTTCATGCGTCCTGCTGTTCAATGTCAGGTCTTCGAAGCACAGATCAGCCGAATACGGGTTCTGGCTTCGCCGCGAGAGCGCGCGCACTCTCGCCAGCAAGACATCGAGCGCAAAAGGCTTGGTCAGATAATCATCGGCTCCGGCATCGAGGCCGCGCACGATGTCGGCCATGGCGTCTCTGGCCGTAACCATGATGGTCGGCACGGTGAGGTTCGCGGCGCGGAGGCACCGCATGACGTCGAAGCCGTTTCGCAGCGGCAGCATCACGTCGAGGACGATCACGTCCAGGCCGCCGGACAGTGCCATGGAGAGAGCCTGCTCGCCATCCGACGCCAGGGTAACCGAGTAGCCTTCGGTCATCAATGCGCGCTGTAACAGGCGCGCCATTCGCGGCTTATCCTCAGCGACCAGCACTCGCATAGGCCTATTCTATGCGTCGACCATTAACTTCTCATGACATGTTCCAAATCCACGTTCCAAATCCACGTGAACTCCAGTTGTGTGACAGTTGCGTTAAGGGCGAAGCGCATTGGCTGGAGCGTGGGGGGCAGTTGGCGCGCGGTGGACGAAGGGGAGGCCTGCGCGCGGCTGGAACCCTTAAGACAGCCTTAAGATCGACGATTCGATATCGAATCGTCATGATGGTGAAATCCGGCGTGGAGATAATTGCGGCATGTCCAAATTGATGCCAGCTTCGATTTTGTTGATGGCCGCCGCAATCCTGCTAAGCCAGACCACTCCGGACGCGCAGCCGTTCCTAGAGAAACCGTACGTGCAGATTGGCGATGCGCCCAGGGTGTCGCCCTCGGAAAGTCTGGTCCTGTTATGGCACACCGTCAACACTCCGGAGCAGTGGGCAGTGGAAGTGCGCACCTCGAAGGATGCGGCCTGGCGGCCGATGCAGCCGCCCTCGGTGCAAACCGTATCGGCACCGGCCGGTGAGCCAGCCGTAGCCGGAAAGAACGGCGCCAAGAAGGACGCGCCCGCCTCGCCGCCGGTGGAAGCGCATCTGGTTTATCGCGCCCGTCTTTCCAAATTGATCCCGGGCGAGGAGTTTCGCTACCGCGTGCTGAAAGCGGGCAAGAGCGTATTCGAGGCGACTGCACGCCCCCGCAAGGCTGCGGGCCAGCCATTCCGCTTCGTGCTCTTTGGCGATTGCGGTCAGGGCACCCCTGCCGAAAGCGCGGTGGCCTATCAGACCTACCTCGCCAAACCTGACTTCGTCTTTGTCCCGGGCGACATCGTCTATGGCGCCGGCCGCATCAGCGAATACCGCACCCGCTTCTTCCCCCAATACAATGCCGACGAACCGACAGCAGGCGTAGGCGCGCCACTCATCCGCTCCGTGCCTTTCATCGCCGCGCCGGGCAATCACGATACCGATCTCGCCAACTACCGCCGCTATCCGGATGCGCTGGCGTATTTCCTCTACTGGGACCTGCCCCTCAATGGACCGGCCGCGCCGGCCGAAGCCGTGAAGGCGAGTCACGTCCTCACCGGGAGTACCGATGCGCAGCCGGCTTTCCTGGCGGCCGCGAAGCCGCGCTATCCGCGCATGGCGAATTTCTCTTTCGATTATGGTGACAGCCACTGGACCGTACTCGACGCCAATACGTACATGGATTGGAACAACCCATCTCTGCGGGAATGGCTCGCCAAAGACCTGGCCGCGGCGCAATCCGCCACCTGGCGGATCGTGGCCTTTCATCAGCCCGGCTTCAACTCCTCCCGGCAGCACTTCAGTGAACAGCAGATGCGTCCCCTCTCGCCAATCTTCGAAGCCAATCACGTGGACGTGGTCTTTGCCGGCCACGTGCACAACTACCAGCGCAGTTTCCCGCTCACATTTGTGCCCGCGCCCCAAGCTGACGGTGCGGCCGCAGGCCCCAAAGGGGAAGTGGCGGGGGAATGGAAGCTCGACAAAGCGTTCGGCGATGACGCCGCGGCAAAGCCGAAGGGCGTCATCTACATCGTTAGCGGTGCGGGCGGCGCGGAGCTTTATAATCCCGAGCAGCAGGATCAACCCGAGAGTTGGCAGACCTTCACCAACAAATTCATCTCGCAGGTACATTCGCTGAGCGTGGTGGATGTCAACGGCAAGACCTTCAGCATGAAACAAGTGTCGGACGCCGGCGTGGTACTGGATTCGTTCCGCATTTCCAAATAGCCCTGATGAAAACACGCAAGCCATTTCGGACCGCAGTGCTCAAGCCGCTCCACACGTGGGTGGGCTTATTGGCGGGAGCCTTTCTCTCGGTAATCGGATTGACTGGCAGCGTGATTACCTTCCGCGGCGACCTGGACCGGGCCGCGATGCCCTGGCCCACTGCGACGGGAATCACGTCCCGGCGGGTTGGCCTGGACGAAGCGGCGCAGGAACTCGCGAGGTTCCGTCCCGACGTGCGCATCCGCCGGGTACGCCTGCCCGTGCACGCGGGGGACTCCTACGTATTCCAGGTGGACACTGGGGCCAAGCGAACCGTGCGGATTGTTCTCGACTCTTCGACCGGCCGGATTCTAGGGACGCTGCAAACCGGTTGGGTGGAGTGGGTGGTGGACCTGCATCGCAACCTGCTCTCCGGCAAGACGGGCAGAAAAGCAGTCGGCGTGGCGGGCATTATTCTGTTTCTGCTGAGTGCATCCGGACTCATCATGTGGGTAGCGGGCGCGCGCAACTGGCGCGCCTGGACCACGGTGCGCAAGCAGGGTTCCGCGCGGCGGTTCCAGTTCGAATTGCACCGCGCGGCTGGCCTGTGGGCCTACGCTTTTCTGGCGGTGGTATCGTTCACCGGTATCGGGCTCGCATTCCCGGACACGTACCGGCAAGCCGTGCTTTCACTCACAGGGACGCCAGCCACGGTTGGTGCCCCGAAGGGAATCAAGGGCAAGGCCGGCCAATCGCTGGAGAGCTACCTCCGCAGCGGACAACAGGCAATGCCGGATGGCGTGCCAGTGGAGTTGCGGATGCCCGAGGGCAAAGGCGCGGTGGATTTGCGACTGCACCGTGCGGGCGACCTGGCCGCCGCTGGGAACCACGTCTACCTGGATCCCGCAACCGCAGCCGTGCTGCAGGTGGATCGAATGATAGACAGGCCGTTAGGCGCGCGCTTCTATGCCGCACTGACGCCGATTCACTACTCGGAATTCGGCGGCACTCCGATCAAGGTAGTCTGGGGCATTCTCGGGCTGACTCCGCTGCTGCTGTTCGTGACGGGACTGTTGACCTGGTGGCGGCCCGGGAAACCGAACGTGCGCAAACTCGTAACGGCGAACGACCCCGTGGATGACGTCGTTCTGTCCGGACCCGCAATTTAAACCTCTTCGAAGAAGTGATCGATGCCGCGCATGAGTTGAATGCCCGCAGGATCCGTGTGTCTGCACGGCGCACAGATCGCCAGGCATATTAATTTCCGATGACGCACCATTTCTTCAGATTGTCTTAAGGCTCGAATGATCAAATACCGAAACATGACCAAATTGCTGCTCCTGCTTCCACTCTTCGTATCGTCCATGTGCTTTGCACAGTTCGATGCAACCGTCCTGGGCACCGTCACCGACCCAGCGACAGCAGCCGTCGCAAAAGCCAAGGTGCGACTCGATAACCTCGCGACCGGCGTAGGGGAGTCCGCCGAAACGGATGGAAACGGTGCATACCGCTTCCTCAACGTACCCATCGGCCGCTACCACGTCACCGTCCAGGCTGCCGGCTTCAAGACCGTCACCACGGAGGACTTCGCGGTAGCGGTGGAGGCACGTCAGCGCGTGGACATCCGCCTGGTCGTGGGCGATGTGACGGCCACGGTCACGGTCAGCGGCGCGGTTGCCGCGCTTGAGACAGAGACCTCGAACCGCGGTCAGGTCATCCAGCACGAGGCCATCGTCAACCTGCCGCTGAATGGCCGCGCGTACGCCGATCTGGCTCTGCTTTCGCCGGGAGTCCGCAAAGCCGTGCAGAGCAACACCGCCAGCCGCGACGCCGCGTATGATGTCAACGGCATGCGCTCCGCCTTCAACAGTTTCATTCTGGATGGTCTGGATAACAACGCTTACGGCACCAGCAATCAGGGCTTCTCTTATCAGGTGGTGCAGGCGTCGCCGGACGCGGTGCAGGAGTTCCGCTTCGATACGAACAACTACAGCGCCGAGTACGGCCGCGCGGCTGGGGCGGTGGTCAATGCGAGCATTCGCAGCGGCACCAACCAGTACCATGGCGCACTGTGGGAGTTTGCGCGCAACACCTCGCTCAACGCGATCGGTTTCTTCAAGCCGGTCGGCGGCCAGAAGCCAAGCCTGGTGCAGAACCAATTCGGCGCGGCGTTTGGCGGGCCCATCCGCAAAGACAGACTCTTCTTCTTTACGGACTACGAAGGTTTCCGCAGCGTCGCCCACACCTTGAGCTATCTCACGCTGCCCACTGCCGCGCAGAAACTGGGGAGCCTGGGAATCCCGATCACCAATCCGCTCACCGGCGTGACTTATTCCGATGGTGTAGTTCCCGCCAACCAGATCACGGGCTTCGCGAAACAGGTGCTCGGGAATGTGCCGGACCCCAACATCGCGGGAGCATCGAACAATTACCAGGCGTTTCCGGGGACCGTCACTCCCAGCGACAAAGGCGACGCCCGTGTGTGGATTACCACTTCAATGACAATCTGAACTTCTTCGGCCGCTACAGTGTCCGTCTGCAAAACCAGAGCGTCGCATCCACCCTGCCCGGCCTGTCCGGTACAGGCGGCGATATCTTCCGCAGCTATAACCGTGCGATTGCGCTGGGCTCCTCCTGGACGATCAGCCCCCGGTCCATGCTGGACATGCGTGTTGGCTTCACCAAAATGGAAGGCGCCGATTTCCGGAATTGGGAACTCGACACCACCGGCGGTATGCAGGCACTGTACGGAATCTCGGGGACGCCGGAGAACAAGCCGATCGCGAGCGGGCTCAATGTGCAATCGATCAGCGGCTATTCTTCGCTTGGTCACAACTCCGGTCAGCATCAGTACCCGGCGGTGATCAATCCGAAACTCAACTACTCGCTGGTCGCGGGACGCCACACGCTCAAGATAGGCGCCGAGTATCAACACATCGCGACCGAAGTGCTGGACCTCAACCCGCTCACCGGAACCGATACCTACGCCGGCCAGTTCAGCAAGCCGAAGGGCGCCGGGAGCAACAACCTGTTCAACCTGGCGGATTTCCTGGTCGGGGCGCGAGACTCCTATCTTCTCAATAGCTATGGGCTCTTCTATTACCGGCAGCAGATGTACTTCGCCTATGTGCAGGACGATTTCAAGGCAACGCAGAAGCTGACCCTGAATCTGGGCATGCGCTACGAGTACGGCACGCCGCAATACGAAGCCACGAACCATTTGAGCAATTTCGATCCTGCGAGCAATAGCCTGATTCTGGCCAAGAACGGCTCGATGTATGACCGCTCTCTGGTGAATCCCGACCTGGGCAACTTCGGCCCGCGGGCCGGGCTTGCCTACAGCATCAACTCCAAGACAGTAATCCGCAGCGGATACGGCATCAGCTACGAGCACTTCAACCGCTCCGGACGCGAGAACCTGCTCGCGTACAACGGGCCCTACGTGGTCAACTCCATGGTCAACCAGACCCCGTCGCTGCCCCTGTGCACGGGAGAGCTGTTCAACAACTGCTTCCGAACCACGCAGATGGGTTACCCGGCCGGCTTCGTCTCCTCCAGCAACTTCAACACCGCCACCAACAACATCCACTACATTCCCAAAGACACCAAGAGCACCTACGTCCAGAGCTGGCACTTCACCCTGCAGCGCGAGTTGGCTCAGGATCTGGTGCTGGATGCCGGCTATGTAGGCAACCGCGGCGTCCACGTTTATCAGCTCGCAGATTACAATCAGGCCGCGCCCAATCTGCCGGGACAGAGTCTCAGCCTTGCCTCGCGGCGCCCGGTACAGAACTTCGGCATCATCGAAGTCGCGTTCAACGATGGCAACTCCACCTACAACTCCATGCAGGTCAAACTGGAAAAGCGATTCTCCAAAGGCCTGCAGTTGCTGCACTCGTTTGCGTGGTCCAAGTCCATCGATATCTCCCCCGCCAATATGGAAACGGGCAACGGCTCCAACTACTTCATGAACTACCGCAACTGGAGTTCGTATAAGGCCATCACGGACTACGATCAGCCATTCCAGAACACGACGAGCCTGGTGTGGGAAGTTCCGGTCGGCAGCGGCCGTAGGTTTGCCTCCGGAATGCCGGCAGTGGCCGATGCCGTGATCGGGGGATGGCGCCTGGCAACGATCAACACCATGATCAGCGGCCAGCCGATTAACTTCACCTACACGCCGAGCACGGCCGGTACCGTGACCACCGGCGTGAGTATGCGGCCGAACCTGATCGGAAATCCGTTCCTCCCGGCGGACCAGCGCACGCCCCAGCGTTACTTCAACCTCGCGGCCTTCGCGGCGCCGGATCCGTCGCAACCCTTCGGCAACGCGGGACGCAATATCGGGCGCAGCGACGGCCAGTACACGCTCGACCTGGCGATCCAGAAATCCTTCCGGCTGCCGTCGGAAGGCAAGCGCCTGGAGTTCCGCACCGAGGCATTCAACGCTTTCAACAAGACCAATTTTCAGGCGGCCGCCTCGGGGATCTCCACCAGCACATTCGGCACGATCACCAAGACGTTTCCCGCCCGCCAGATCCAGTTCGGACTCAAGCTGCTGTTCTAAGGAGCCATCATGACTCGAAGAGACCTACTCACGTCCACCGCGACCGCCGCCATCACCGCGGCTTCGCAATCCCGAGTAATGGGTGCGAACGACCGCATCTCCGTGGCCCTGATCGGCTGCGGCGCGCGCGGCAATCTCCTATTGCCGCACTTTCAGAAGTTGAACAACTCCCCGCTGACGGCCTTCTGCGACGTCTATCGCACCCGCGCCGAACAGACCCAGGCGCTCGCGCCCGGCGCAAAGCTCTTCGGCGATCATCGAAAGCTGCTGGAGATGCCCGGCCTCGACGCCGTGATCATCGCGACGCCGGATCACTGGCACGTACCCATCGCGATCGACGCTCTGAATGCGGGCAAAGATGTGTATGTCGAGAAGCCGCTCACCTTCACGATGGAGGAGGGGCCCCGCGTCATCCGCGCGGCCCGTGTAAACGACCGCATCTGCCAGGTCGGCGCGCAGCAGCGCTCCGGCAGCCACTACATTCAGGCCCGCGACGAGTATCTGCGCACCGGAAAGCTCGGCAAGATCAACCTCGTGCGTACCTGGTGGACCGATGGCGGTGGCGGAATCGGCAACCCCGTGCGGGCGAATTCCAACCCTGCGCCGGCCGCTGCTCCCCGGCCCGCCGCGGCCGTTGCTTTGGGCGGCCACGGTACTCCGCCGAATATGCGCGAGAAGCCCGCGGATCTGGACTGGAACCGCTACCTGGGACGCGCCCGCTGGCGTGCCTGGGACGCCCCACAGTACTTCAACTTCCGAAACTATCGCGATTTTGCGGGCGGAATTCTCACCGACAAGTTCGTCCACTGGGTCGATGCGGTCCACATGTTCATGGACCAGGACGGCCCGATCTCCGCCGATAATGCGGGCGGTCTGTACGTCGCAAAGGACGGCCGTAATGTGCAGGACACCATCAACCTGCACCTGGAGTATCCGGGCCAGTGGATCTGCACCTACACCAACACCGCGCAGGCCGGTTTCCCGCGCGAGGGCATCGAGTTCTGCGGCTCGCAGGGCCACCTGCGGATTGACCGTACCAAGTACGAATATTTTTCCCCGGAACGTGGCGCGGCGCCGCTAGTCGTGGAATGCAAGACCGATCTCGTCGCGGAACACGTGCAGGACTTCCTCGATTCCTGCCGCTCCCGCAAGCTTCCCAAGGGCGATGTTGCTCTGGGCCACCGCTCGGCACAGGCCGCACACCTGGGCAATCTTTCTTACGAACAGAAGCGCAGAATTCACTTCGATCCCGACCGCGAGATCGTGCTGCCTGCGTAGGCGGAAGGAGATTCGCATGAACAGACGAAGCCTGAGCCTACTGCTCGCGTGCCTCCCTCTATGGCCGCAACCGAGTGCACTACCTAAGAAGATTCAAGTCCTGATCATCACGGGCCGTGACGATCACGATTGGCGCGGCGCCACTCCCCTCATGCGTCAGTATCTGGACGCGGCGGGCGTCTTTGAAACCCGCATCACCGAGGAGTTTCGCGATGCGGGCCCGGAATCGCTGAAGCCCTATGATGTCGCCGTGCTGGTGTACTCGGACAAGCTGGCCGAGGACCACTGGAGCGATCGCTCGAAAGCCACATTGCTGGAGTTTGTGCATTCAGGCAAAGGCCTTGTGGTTTACCACCACTCCTCCACTGCGTTCAAAGACTGGCCCGAATACGCGAAGATGTGCGGCGGCAATTACTGGGGCGGCGCGCAGCATTCGCCGATTCACGACTACACAGTCACCTTCACCGATCGGGATCACCCCATCACGCGCGGCCTGAAGCAGAGCTTCCTCGAGAAGCAGGACGAACTTTACGCGAGCATGGAGATGCAGCCGTCGGGATCGTATCACGTGCTCGCGACGGCGTGGGACGACCACGCGCTTTACAACGGAAAGTTCCGCAAGCCGCTCCCCGGCCCCGGCGCCAACGAACCGGTGCTCTGGACCGTGCAGGCCGGGGCGGGCCGCGTCTTCGCCACTATGATCGGCCATAGCGCCGAAGCCACCCGGAGCGCCGGCTTCCGGGCCACATTCACCCGCGGCGTGGAGTGGGCTGCCTCAGGCAAAGTCACCCAGGCGCTTCCCGCGGAGATGGCGGAAGCAGCATCGCGTTGAACCCCCTTTCGCAGCCTGCGGGATTGCGCGATCGCTCTCGCACCACCCGGCGGCCGCAGCGCAACACTTTGAGGAGTCGACTGGAACAACGAGGAACGCTAACTCATGCAACGGTACAACAGAATTGCCATCCTGGCGCTGCTTTCGAGCGGCCTCGCAAGTGCGCAGCCCCAGGCAAAGAATGTGATCTTCTTCCTGGGTGACGGCGCGGGCATCTCCAGCCTGAACGCCGCCAGCATTTACGGCTACGGCAGGCCGCAGGCGTTGTACCTGCAGCGCATGCCGAATCTGGCGCTGGCGGATTCTTCGACCAACAAGGAGTGGGTGACCGATGCCGCCGCGGCCGCCACCGCGATGGCGACCGGCGTGAAATCGCGCAACGGTGTGGTGTCGCAGAGTTCCACCGCAGTCAAGGACGTGCGTGATGGTGACAACCTGAAGACCATCCTTGAGTACGCCGAGGAGCGTGGCCTTTCCACCGGGATCATCGCCAATGACGACCGCACCGGAGTTACGATCGCCGCGGTCTCGGCGTTTTATGCGCACACCAACAACCGCCAGCGGTCGGGCGAGATCTTTCAGCAACTTCTCCATCCGAAATTCGGCAACGGGCCGGATGTTGTGATCGGAACGGGGTTGAAGTGGATCACCGCGGAATCCACGAAGCTCGGACACAGTCTGGAAAAGGAAGTTCCGGCGCAGGGCTACGCCTACGTGCATTCCCTCGAAGACGCCCAGCGTGTCGAACCCACGAGACACCGGCTCATCGCCCTTTTCGATGATGTGGAGTTCGATCTGAATGCGGCCATCGAACAGGCGGTGGCGCGGCTCTCGAAGAATCCGAAAGGGTACTTCCTGGTGGTGTACTCGGATTGCCATCTGTCCAATGCGCGCAAGACGCTGCGGCGGATTGTCGAACTCGACAAAGCGGTAGAGGCCGCGGCGGAACTCCATCAGAAGGACACGCTGTTGCTGATGACGGCGGACCACTCCTACGACCTTCGGATCAAGGGTGAAACCCTGGTGGAGACGTCCAGAGCCGCCGACAGCGCGCAGGTAGTTTCCGCGATCTCACTCGAAGAACAACACACCGCGGAGGAAGTGCCTGTGGTGGCTGCCGGTCCAGGTTCGACTCGAGTCCGCGGTTTCATCTCCAACACGGATGTCTTCCACGTCATGATGGGCGCGCTCGGTTGGGAGACCTATCGCAAGGAAGCGACATTCCCCGTGTCCGGTGACGGCGGCTGGGATTACATCACATTGGATAGCGAGGCGCGCCGCCTCTATATCTCGCATGAGACCCAGGTCAACGTGCTCGATGCCGATACCGGCAAGGCCATCGGCGTCATCGCGGATACCCCTGGCGTGCACGGCACCGCCCTCGCCTCCGCACAAAAGCGCGGCTTCACCAGCAACGGCAAGGAGGATAAGGTCTCCATGTTCGACCTCGCTACGCTGCAGCCGATTCGCAAGATCAGCGTCGGCAAAGGACCGGACGGCATCTATTTCGATGCTGCCTCCAAGCGGGTCTTCACCAACAATCACGGCTCGCACGACATCAGCGCCATCGATGCCGTAACCGGCGAACTCGTAGGCACAGTCAAACTGGAAGGCGATGGTGAACAGGCCATCGTCGCTCCCAATGGCCTGATCTACGTCAACAGCGAGAATACTGCGGAAGTCGTCGTGTTCGACCCCAAGACGCTGCTGGTCAAGAGCCGCTTCCCCCTCACTGGCGCAAAGGCGCCGACGGGTCTTGCCTACGACGCTCCAACGAACCGGCTGTTCATCGCATGCCGCACTCCGGCGAAACTGCTCGTGATGGATGCGGCAAACGGCAAGATCGTGACCGCCATGCCGATCGGCACCGGCGCCGATGCCGCCGCCTTTGATCCGGAATCCAAGACGCTTTTCGTTTCCAACGGGGACGGCGTCCTGAATCTCTTCCGTCAGAAATCGGCGGACGAATTGGTGGATCTCGGACCGGTCATGACCCAACCCAGCGCCAAGACGATGGCTCTGGACCCGAAGACCAAGCGTGTCTATCTCCCGGCAGCCGATGTGGACGTGATCCCCGCCGCAACTCCGTCCGACAAAACGCAGAAGAAGATCCGCCCGGGCAGTTTCAGCGTGCTCGTGCTTCGCCCCGCTCAGAATCCGGCTCCGGCGGCTGCGCCTAAGCCATGAAGAGCCTGTGGATGGTCGCGGCCGGGGGGATCGCGGCGGCACTTGCATGGGCAGCCTCGCGCCCCGATGAGATTCCATTCGTGCCGCACATGATCGACGGCGGCGCATTTGAAACCTGCGCGATCGGAGACATCAACCGGGACGGGCACCCCGACATCGTTTCCGGTGAAAACTGGTACGCGGGGCCGAACTGGGTGAAGCACAAGTTTCGCTCGATCGAGTATTTCCGCAATGCCACGGAGGATCTCAGCGACCTGCTGATCGATGTGAACGGCGACGGCTACCCCGATGTGGTCAGTTCCGCTTCGCATGCGCGGATCCTCTGGTGGAACGAAAATCCCGGCCCGGCGGGCGGTCTGTGGAAGGAGCACTCCATTGAGGAGGGTCACAGCATCGAATTCACCTTCCTGGTAGATCTGGACAATGACCGCCAGGCGCGGGAACTGCTTCCTCAATGGGGCGGCCACGATATGAAGGACCCTCTGGCGTGGTTCGAACTGGCAAACGGCGCCTGGCGAAAACACGTGGTGAGTCCGCGAAGTTACGGTCACGGCATTGGCGTCGGCGATATCAATGGCGACGGGCGCAACGACATCATTACACCTCTCGGCTGGCTCGAGGCGCCGGCCGATCCGCGCGCTTCGAATTGGAAGTTTCATGGCGAATTCGACCTCGTTTCCACGGGGTACATCTACGTGCTCGACGTGAATGGCGACGGGCGTCCCGACCTGGTCACTTCCATGGCGCATGATTACGGTGTCTTCTGGCTGGAAAATCTGGGGGGCGGCGCTTGGAAGAAACACCTCATCGACGACACATGGTCGCAGGCGCACGCCATGACGATGGTGGACCTCAACGGCGACGGCCGTCCCGACTTCCTCACGGGCAAGCGCTATATGGCCCATAACGGCTCCGATCCGGGAGAGCGCGAGCCACTTGGCATCTACTGGTACGAATTTCTTCCCGGCAAGGAAGGCGCGGTGGAGTGGGTCAAGCACATTGTCGATTACAGCGGCCGCGCCGGGGCCGGGATGCAGCTTGCCGTAGGGGATCTGGATGGAGACGGCGATCTGGATTTCGCCGCCGGCGGCAAGACCGGACTGTTTCTGTTCGAGAACTTAACCAGAGCAGGCGGCGGGACCTTCTCAGCACGTTCCAAGAGGCGCGGACGATAGCAGGCGCGAGCATTGCCACGGCGCAGCGTCATGAGATTGTAGCCTTTCCGTCATCAAGCGATTCCAATCAGACTGTATTCTCTTATTTCGAGTTCCAATCCCGGCAGTCCGAACGTTACTTACATGAAGAGAACTCACCTAGCACATTGCCTGTGGGCGCTGCTCCCACTGGGCCTCATTCCTCCGGCGCTGCTTTCGGGCGCGGACCTTTCCGGTGGCCGAGTCCCTTCCCGCATTATCCTGACGTGGTCTGGAGATCCGGCGAGTACGCAATCGGTGACGTGGCGCACGGAGCAGATGGCGCCCGCACCGCAGGCGCAGTTTGCGAAGCTGAGCGGGGATCCCGGATTCGAAGCCGGGGCGACGACGATCAAAGCGAGCGCGACCACCGACGAACTCGGAAACGGCGTCACCGCCGCGCACTACCGCGCTGATTTCCGCGGCCTAACTTCGGACTCCAGGTATAGTTACCGCGTGGGCGATGGCCAGGTGTGGAGCGAGTGGCACACCTTCCGGACCGCCTCTGCCAAGCCGGACTCGTTCCGCTTCATCTATATAGGGGACGCGCAGAACAGTATCCGCTCGAT
>CAIRBY010000553.1 GCA_903876865.1 uncultured Acidobacteriia bacterium | reverse complement strand
CCCGAAGGGCGACGGCCATAGGGGCCGTTCATTTGCAGGCATGTCGCTGGGATAGCTCCGGCGCCTTTGCAACGCGCTAAATAGTGCGTTCGGTTGAACTATAACAAGGCATGATAACGAGCACAATAGTTTCAGGCCTGCATATCGCGTACTACGGTTTATTGCCGGAATAACTAAGTGAAATGACGTCGGAAAGTGGGGAAAGTGCCCGAGCAGGCGAGGGGAATAGGACCTACCTAAAAGTACTAACCCCTCGCCGTTGTGACTCGATTCGAGCCACAACCGCGAGGGGTTAGGAGAGCACTACTGTACTGTGGAGTTAGTTTGCGGCGGCGCCGTAAGCCTTCTGATAGCTCTTGAAAGCCAGTTTGAAGCTGCCCTGGTTGTAGTAGGCATCGCCCTGCGCCAGAGCGGCGTTGGCCGGAGCCTCATTGAAACCGAGGGTGATCATCTTTTCAATGGTGTCGTGCACAATCGCGCGGCAATATTCCAGATAGCCGCCGTTTGCGATCGGCGCCTGGAAGATGGCCAGCGGGTTGGTCAGGTTCTGCAGGTTCTGTTCCGCGGCCAGGCGAAGTTCCAGATTGGCAATCGCCTTGGTGTTCTCGTAGGCGGCGGAGTGCTCGGCATCGCCCACCAACTGGCTCTGCCGTTCGCAATCCGCCAGGAACACTTCGGAGATGGTCGCGGCGAGGCTGAATGTCAGACTGATCCCGAAACAGATTTCCTTCGCTGGGATTTCGACACCTTCGAAGACGATGGCAATCACCTCATCGGGGACCGCGTCGCAAATCGAATGCGCGACATCATTGACGCCATTCATAGTGCTGACCACGATGCGCATCGCGGAGTTGTAATTGATATCGCAGGCGATGCCGTTGACCGTGCTCAGGTCACCGCCCGGGAGACCGCCGACGCCTTGCAGCGTGTTGGCCAATATGCTCCAGTTGAAATCGCCCGGATTGGGATAGTGCGGCGCCACCAGGACGGTGTCCGGCGGCTCCAGGATCGGGATCGCGGAGGAGGAGAAGCCAGTAGTCGAAAGAGCCTGGACCGGGCGAAACGGGCGGGTGGCAGCAACCATGGAGGCAGCTGTACCAGGCAGGTTGCCGTTGCGTTTGGCGCGGCGGATGCTGCCGGCCATCCGGTTGTTGCCGAGGTACGCCACGGCGCTCTTAAACGCCTTGCCGTTGGGCACACCCTGATACCACTTCAGCAGCGTCGCCTCTGGAACCACTTGCAACTGCCGCACCAGGTCCGGGCTGTTCGGTGAGCCCATGGCGGCTACGAAATCGATCATCGACTGGCGAAATTCGGGGATCGAAATATCGGTATTTTCCTGGGCCAGGCCAGTGCTCACGGCGAGCGTCCCGGCGGCCATTAAGAAGAGTAATTTCTTCATTGTCGTTTCCTCGTGATTCCCGTGTGCCGCTTGACTACCATGTACGCCTGGGCCGGCATCAGTTCGCCGCCGCTCCGTAGGCTTTCTGATAGCTCTTGAAGGCCAACTTGTAGCTGCCCTGGCTGTAGTAGGTGTCGCCCTGGAGCAGGGCGGCGGTGGCCGGAGCCTCATTGAAGCCGAGCGAACTCATTTTCGTAATCACATCCGCCACAATCGCGCGGCAGTTTTCCAGGTAGCCTCCGTTGAGTTCGGGCGCCTGGAAGATTGCCATCGGGTTGGTCAGATTCTGCAGGTTCTGTTCCACGGCCAAGCGGAATTCCAAGTTCGAGATCCGATTGGTGTTCTCGTAGAAGGCTGCCCACTCGGCATCGGCCACTAGCCCGCTCTGCCGCTCGCAATCCGCCAGAAACACTTCGGAGACCGTCGACGCGATGCTGAACGTCAGTTGAACTCCCCAGCAGATTTCCTGCGCCGGGACCTCTACGCCTTCGCCGAGAACCACGATGATCTCATCGGGAATCAGCTTGCAGACCGAAGCCGCCACCTCCGCAACACCGTTCATGGTGCTTACCACGATGCTCATCGCGGAGTTGTAATTGATATCGCAGGACACGCCGGTGACTGTGCTCAGAGCACCACCCGGCAGACCGCCGACGCCTTGCAGCGTACTGGCGAGAACTCCCCAATTGGAATCGCCCGCACTCGGGTAGTGCGGCGTCACCAACTCCGTTTCCGGCGGGGGCAGGATCGGCATTGCCGCCGAGGAAAAACCGCTGGTGGCAAACGCCTGCGTGGTGCGGACCGGCGTGGCGCTGCGTTCCGGACGGGTGGAGGCGATCATGGTCGCGACCGCACCGGGAGTGGAGCCGTTGCGCTTCTGCGGCGCCAGGCTGCCCGTCATCTTCTTCTGGTTCCCCAGGTAGGCCACAGCGCTCTGAAACGCCTTGCCATTGGG
>CAIRBY010000552.1 GCA_903876865.1 uncultured Acidobacteriia bacterium | reverse complement strand
CAACTGCTGGACCATCTCAGTGCCATTCATGCCCGGCATCATGACGTCACTGATCACGAGATCGATAATAGTTTCCTGCGCGGCGGCAAGAGCGATCGCGGCGAAGCCGTCCGCGGCGGCAAGCACGCGGTACCCGTAATGCTTGAGAATGTCGGTGCCGATCTCGCGCACGTTGTCATCGTCCTCCACCAGCAGTATGGTCTCGCTGCCGCCCTTTTCCGGAACTGGCTGCTTCTGCGGCGCGACCTGGGCGATCTCGGGAGGGAGGCAGGGCAGGTAGACGTGGAACGATGAGCCCTTGCCGGGTTCGCTTTCGACTTCGATAAATCCATCGCAGCCCTCGACAATCCCATAGACCGTGGCAAGGCCAAGGCCGGTGCCGCGGAACTTGTCCTTGGTGGTGAAGAACGGCTCAAAGATATGTAGTTGAACCTCGGGAGTCATGCCGCTACCGTTGTCGATCACGGAGATCCGCACGTGTGGGCCCGGGTGGGCCTTGGTGGCAGACGCCACGACGCGCGCGGTCTTGACGGTCACGGTGCCGTGCTGCTTGATCGCATCGCGGGCATTCACGGTCAGGTTCATGACGACCTGCTCGATGCGCGTGGCATCCGCCAGCACCCAACCGGCATCTGGCGCAAGCCCGAGCCGGAGTTCCACATTCTCGCCCATCAAGTTGGCGATCAGTTTCTGCATGCCCGCAATGGCGACGTTGGGGTCCAGCGCTTCCTTACGCTCGATTTGCTTGCGGCTGAACGCGAGCAATTGCCGGGTCAGGGCGGCGGCGCGCTCGCCGGCGTCGTGGATGGTGGCCAGCGGTCCGCGAATCGGGCTATCGGCGGGCAGTTGGGATTGCAGCAGGCCGGAGTAGCCGTTGATCACGGTGAGGTGGTTATTGAAATCGTGCGCGATGCCTCCGGCCAGGCGGCCGATCGTCTCCATCTTTTGCGCCTGCAGAAACTGCTGCTGCAGGTGTTTGCGGTCGGTAATATCTACGCGAGTGCCGATCACGCGCAGGGGACGGCCGAGCGCGTTTCTGGCCACCACTTTCACCGTGCCCAAAACCCAGATATAGTGCCCGTCCTTGCAGCAAACTCGGAACTCTGTCGAGGGCGAGCCTTCGGTTCCCTGGACGAGCAGATCCCGCACCTCTTGGAGGACAGCCCGGTCCTCGGGGTGCACCAGTTCCAGCAGGAACTCCGGGCTGAAGTTCAACTCACCGGGCTGGTAACCGATCATGGTGGAGAATCGCGGACTGAAGTAGCATTCGCCGGTCTCGACCTTCCAATCCCAATAGCCTTCGTTGGCGGCATCGAGCGCGAGTTCGAGCCGTTCCTCGCTGATTCGCCGCTCGCGCTCGGCGATTTCGCGGGCTCGCTCCAGATCCATCCGGTCCAAAGCGAAGGAGAGGCTCTCGCCCACTTCCACCGCCAATTTGATCTCCTCCGCGCTGAAGAATGCGGTCTCGGAGGAGTACATGCCCAGCACGAAAACGGTCTCTCCCCGGCGGGATAGGGGCAGGCAGATGGAATAGCGCAAGCCGTGGCGCGCCGCGGCTTCGCGCCACGGCTCCATTACCGGATCGGTAGCGAAACTCGTGGAAGCGATCGCCCGGCCTTCACGGATGCATCTGCCGGTGGGGCCGAGTCCGAGCGGCCCCGCGCCGGTCATGATGCGGATCTCATCCAGGTAGCCGGCTCCTTCCCCAGCCCGGGCAACGGGGAGCACCTGCCCGGTAGCCGGATCAACCTTGCCGACCCAGCCGACCCGAAACCCTCCCGCATCCACCACAATCCGGCAGACCTCTTGAAACAGAGCCTCCTCGGACGCGGCACGGACGATGGCGGCATCGCACTGGCTCAGTACGGCGTAGAGGTGGTTCAGGTGCTTGATCTGCTGCTCCGCCTGTTTGCGCGCGGAGATATCGCGCACGATGCTCTGCGTGATCTGCCGCTCCTCCAGATCGATGAGGCTCGCACTCACCTCGGTGGGGAATGTGGTGCCGTCTTTGCGACGGTTGACGGTCTCAAAGATGGCGCTCTGTTCCTCCGCGAGGCGCTTCACAATGTGGTGGAAATCAGCGGCGGCTTCCTCGGGCTTAAGATCCAGCATGGATAGGCCCAGCATTTCCTCGCGCGAGTAGCCAAACATCCGGGTTGCGCGTTCATTCACTTCGAGGATCTTGCCATCGCGGCCCCACACAAGGATGGCGTCGCTGGCGTGGCGGCTCAGGAGCTCGTACTGTTCCAGCAGCGTCCTGCGCTGCATTTCCATCTGGTATTGCTCGCGATAGAAGCGCGCACTCTGGCGGCGAAGCAGCATTCCCACCAAGGCGCCGGTCACCAGGAGAAGGGTGATCAGCAGCGCGATCAGTTGGCTGCTGTTGCGGTTCTGCCCGCTGAAGGCTTCGTCGCGATCCATCTTCGCGACAACGAACCAGGGAGAACCCGGCACCGGACGCGCCGCCGCTACTACACGCGCGCCACGATAATCCATACCGTCGATCCGATCGGTGCCGCCCAGCACTGCGCGGGCTGCAGGCATAGTGGTGAATGTCAGGGGCCTGCGGATATTCAGCGTGCTGCCGGGCTGCAGGCGGGTATCATTCAAATTCACGACCGAATCGCCGTCGCGCTTCACCAGCAGGAGTTCTCCCGTGTGCCCGGCTCCTGGCCAATCCCGCAACACAGGATAAAGAAAGACATCCGGATCGATCTCCAGTAGCAGCACTCCGCTGGGAACTCCCTTCGGCGAGCGAACCGCAAAATTCACGCCGAGGTGGGGGTGGCCGGCATTCCAGCGCTCATTCAGATCATCCAGCACCGGGGCTGCCGCCGCCAGGGCTTCGGTGGTATCTGACTGGTAGTGCTCGGCACTGCCGCGAATCGGAACAGCGGAGAGAAGAACTTCTCCAGTACGGCTAGTAAGGATTACGTTGCTGTAGTGGTACTTTTGCAGCACGAAAACCAGCCAGGAGGCCACCCGTTGCTGCTCCCCCGGAGACGAGACTCCGCTGAGCACGCGCTGCAATTCCGGAATGACCACTGCGCCGGCTGCCAGCACCTGCGAATCGGCAGCTCGTTCTTCGAGCCAGGCCGACACCTGCGCGGCCTTCATTTCGGCGGCCTGATTCAGCCGGAGGTGGAGTTCCGCATCGAACTCGCGGTACTGCCCGGAGATATAGAAGAAACCCATGAGGCCGATTCCGGCCAGCAGCAGCGCCAGCACCAGAAGCACTGAACCGGAATCAGGGGTAGTTTTATCCGGATTCTTCATACCACCTCTAGTCTATTCGACTCGACCGCGAACACAACCGGGAAAAGCAGGGGCAGTCCCGGCATGGACCGGCGCCCAAGTACTCTTGTGGAATCGAAGCCAATCCAGTTGACCGGCCACCCGAGTTCGTCCTCGCGGTAGAAGAGCGGCCAAGAGGAGAGGTACAATCTGCGAGATAATTCCGCCCTTAAGGTTCGACCTGGCCGAACGTCATCACGGGGAACCCGTTGCGGAGAATCTCACCGCGAAAGCGAACGGTGCCGGCGGGCGCGGAAATGGCGACGCTGGTCTCCGCGCCCGAGGGAAGCAACTCGACGGGGCGGGTGGGAGTTTCGACCGGGCGTCCGGCGGAATCGGTGAAGCGGATGCGGAGTTGCAGCGGAGCGGGCGGGAAGAGCGGGAAGTCCAGGCGCGCGGCGAGGCGCACGGTCAGCTTTCCGCTCTCGAGTTGCGCGGCTTTGATCTGCACGCCAGACATCTCATGCCGCATCACGAAGTAAGATCCGCGCGGGTTGCGCTGCTCATCCACCATGCCCCACTTGCGGTAGCCATCGGGGCTGGTGCCGACGTAGCGGCTGCGGTAATCGTTGAAGCTCCAGACGGAGAGTCCGGAAACAAAGGGGCGCGCGCGCACGAAGGCGAACATCTGGCGGAACCACTCTTCGCGTTCGGTCTCGTCATCCATCAGGTCCGCGCGGAACCCGTACTCGGTGATGACGAGCGGCTTATTGGGATAGCGCTGGTGAGTGGCATCGATGAGCGCGGCGTTGCGCGCGGCGGAGCCATAGACATTGATGGAAACGTAGTCCGCATAGATCGAGCCTTCGGTCTCCGGCGGGCGCGGCGTGAGGCTCATGTGATTGCTGGCGAAGGTGATGGGCCTAGTCAGATCGAAGGTCTTCACGAGCGAGGCCATCTCCTTGACCCACTGCACGCCCTCCGGCGTATCCGAGGCGAATTCGTTGCCGACGCTCCAGGCCACGATCGACGGACGGTTCCAATCGCGCTCGATCATCTCCTGCAGTTGGCTCTGGAACGAAGCGCGCACCACTGGGGAGGTCAGTTGCGCCACCGCGAGGCCCCAGTTGCCAGCCTCTTCGACCAGCAGCATGCCGTTACGGTCCGCCCAATCCAGCACGCTCTGCGAAAGCGCGTAGTGCGACATGCGCGCAAAGACCATGCCGGCCTGCTTCATGAGCTTGAGGTCTTCGGCGGCGAAGGCGGCGGGATCGTCCTGCCCGTGCACGGGGCTGCTGGGAATGCGATTCGCTCCGGCCAGGCGGATGGGCTGCCCGTTCAGCAGCAACTGCGTGCCGCGCACCTCGAAGGTGCGTATGCCGAAGCTGCGCACAAGCGGCGTAGGGTCGCTCGCGATGCGCGTGGTGAGTTCATAGAGCGAGGGCTGGTCTAGCTTCCAGAGGCGCACGCGCTCGGGCGGTAAGGTGAAATCCACGTCGATGGGTACGGTGGCGCCAGCGGGAATCGGACGGGCGGCGGCAGTGGCGCTCGCGCCCTCCACATCGAGAGAGAGGGCGGCCTCCGCGGCACGGTCCAGCGTGTTGCGCACCCAGGTGCGGACGTGGATCCGGGCGGCGCCGGTGCGCGGGTCCGGCGCGGCTTCGATCTTCTGATTGGCGATGAAGACCGTGGGGGAGACGATGAGCCAGGCATCGCGGATGATGCCGCCATCGTCCATCCAGCCCTTGAGGCCGGGAATGGTGGTCTCGGTCCAGCGATTGTCGGCCTTCACCACCAGCAGGTTCGGCTTGCCGGGCTGGGCGAGAGAGGTGATGTCGAATTCGAAGGGCGTGTAGCCGCCCTCATGCTCGCCGAGTTTGCTGCCGTTCAGCCAGACGGTGGCGTGTTGAAAGACGGCTTCGAATCGCAGGCGCAGGTTGCGGTCCACTACCGCTTCTGGAATGGTGATGGTCTTGCGGTACCAGCAGGGTCCGATGAAGAAAGGATAGCGCGGGTCCATACCCCAGACGTGGGGCACGGTGACGCGGTCCCACTCCGTGTCTTTCACGGCTGTGCCCTGCCAGTTGTTGCGATCGCCCGCGCCGGTGTAATCCGGGGCGAACTTCCATTCGCCATTGAGCGAGATGCGATCGGTGGCGGAAAGCGAAAGGGCGAGGGCAGCGCCGATCAGGGCGAGGCGAGCGGCGTTCATGCCTTCCCCCTATGATCGCGCCCGCGCACCAGCGAGCGATTCATCTGCACCGGTTCGCCTTCGCATTCGACCGCGATCACGGTGACAGGTTCGTCCGGCGGCGTGACAGGCAGGTCGGAGAAGAGCAGACGGTAGCGATCCTGGCGGAAGGCCACCTTCTCGCCGGAAGCGAGCAGGCGGGCCGAAAGCACTTTGGTTTCGAGGCCGGGGATGGAGAGCACGGCGCCATCCCAGTAATGCACCTGCAGGTAGAGCATGTTGCCTCGCCGAGTGAAGCCTGCCATCTCCGAGTAGCTGACGCGGCAGCGATCGGTGGCATAGATCGACGTGCCGTTGCGCTGAAGCCAGGCACCCACGGTTTGCAGGATCTGAACGGAGGCCTCGGGCACCGAGCCATCGCCGCGCGGACCGATGTTCAGCAGGTAGTTGCCTCCGCCGCGCGCGCAGGTGGCGAGGTTGCGAATCACGGTGCGAGCGCTCTTCCATTCCTCGTCGGTCCGGCAATAACCCCAACTGCCGTTGAGCGTCATGCAGGATTCCCAGGGCTTGGCGGAGGCGGTGATAGTCTGCTCGGGAGTCCCGAAATCGCCGGGCAGGCGGTTGCGATTGTTGACAACGATATCGGGCTGCAGTTCGTAGACCAAGCGGTTCATGCGCTCGGCTTCCCAGCCCTTGGCATCCAGCGGCTCGGGCATGTCGTACCAGAGGATATCGATCTTGCCGTAGTTGGTGAGCAGTTCGCGGAGTTGCCCGTGGATGTAGGCGACGAAACGCTGGCGCGCGGCTTCATCCTGTTTGCAGCGTTCGCCATCGGGATGGTGCCAATCCATCAGCGAGTAGTAGAAGCCCACGCGCAGGCCCTCGGCGCGCGCGGCATCGACATACTCACGAACCAGATCGCGCCCGCAAGCCTGCTTGGGCGCGCAATAATCGGTGAGCTTCGTGTCGAAGAGGCAGAAGCCCTCGTGGTGCTTGGTGGTGAGCACCATATACTTTTGGCCCGCCTGTTTCGCCAGTTTGGCCCATTGCCGCGCGACTCCGGGTTGGGGCGTGAAGCGTTTGGCAAGCTGCTCGTACTCGGGGATGGGAATGGCCTCCTGCTCGAGCACCCATTCACGCCTTTCGAGCAAGCTATAAAGGCCCCAGTGGATGAACATGCCGAATGTGGCGTCATGCCACCAGCGCATACGTTGCTCGCGCGTGGTGTCGCCTGGTTGCGAAGCGGGGGGTTGCTGCGGAGCGGGGGGCGGGGTCTGTGCCTGCGCGGCGGCGGCAGCCATACCCGCACCCGTGAGTGAGAGCCATTCGCGTCTGGAGACCATTACAATTCCTTCTTTCGACAGCAGGTGATGAGCAGATACGCCAGCGGATGCAGGCAGCCCATGACGATGAAGACCGGCGCATACGAGTAGTAAGTCACGGCGCGACCCACCAGGTTGGTGGAGAGCATGCCCCCAAAGCCAGATCCGGCGGCGACCAGGCCGAAGACGGTGCCTACCACGGGTTTGGGATAGAGATCGACAATCAGCGTGCTGATAGAAATCTGCCAGGAGAGATGCGCGAACGCCGCGATCGACGCAATCCCGACCGCCATCAGCGGGGAAGAGGCGGAGTTGATGAGCGGGCTCAGCGGTAGCAATATGGCGGCGATCCCCATCACCCAGATACGGCTGCGGGCGGCGGTGAACCCGCGCTTGATCAGCAGACCGGAGAGATAGCCGCCGAAGATGCAACCGATATCGGCGGCAAGGTAGACGAGCCACGCGATGCGACCGACCTGAGAGAGCGTGAGGTGGCGGGCATCGGTCAGGTACTTGGGGAACCAGAAGAGATAAAAATACCAGACCGGGTCCGTGATCATGCGGCTGATCATGAGCAGCCAGGTATCGCGGCGGGTCAGGATGTAGCGCCAGCGCCCTTCGGCGGGCATGGCGACGGCCTCGGCTTCGGCCTCGCTTGCGATGAGTTGCCGTTCCCCTTCAGAGATTTTCGGATGCTCCTCCGGGCGGCGATAGAGCAGCAGCCACGGAATCACCCAGAGCAGTCCCAGTGAGCCCGTGAAAAGGAAGACGGCGCGCCAGTGGAAGCGCGAGCCAAGGAAGGCGATGACGGGCGGCGCAAGCGTGGCGCCAAGGGTGGCGCCGGCGGTATAGATGCCGATCACGAGACCGCGCTGCTTGGGGGGAAACCACTCCGAGACAGCCTTGGGAGCAGCGGTATAGTTGCCGGGTTCACCCACGCCGAGCAGGAAACGGAAGCAGCCCAGCGAAAAGAGGCTGCTGCTCAGCGAGGTCAGCATGTCGGAAACGGACCACCAGACCACGAAACAGGCCATGGAGACGCGCGTGCCAAGCCAATCCGTGATGCGCCCGGCCAACAGATAGCTGAGTGTGTACGCCAGCAGAAATGCCTGCACCACATTGCTGTACTGAAGGTCCGTGATGTGGAGGTCGTCCTGAATGGTGCGGGCCAGGATCGACAGGTTCTGCCGATCCATGTAATTGATGACAGTGGAGAAGAACAGCAGCACGACAATCCACCAGCGGATTTGCCGTGTGGCGCGGGAAATACCGTTCGGAACGGTGGGCCTGGCTGCGTCAGCGGAGTTCGTATATTTCTCCCGGGACCGTCATAAACTCAAAGGCATTTCTCTGCCACGAGCCAGTCACGGCGCGTCCGCCGGCGGTAGAGAGGGTGACGTGCTGCCAATCGGAGACATTCACGCGGATGGTGGTGCGGGTCACGCCATCGGCGGCAAGGAAGAAGCTCTCGACCTTGGATGAGAGCGGGGAATGGACCGGGTAGATGCGCGCCACTACGCCCGCGCCGCGCTTTTCGGCCACGATGCCGGTACCGCCCACGAAGAGCGGCGTCTTGCCGGGCGGCAGCGCGAAGGCGCGCAATATTTGCGGACCCTGGTAGCGCTTCCCGCTGTCGTAATCCATCCATTCGCCGCGGGGAAGATAGATATCGCGTGCGGCAGCGGTTTCGTAATCGTTGCCATAGAGCGGCGCGGCGAGCAGCGCATCACCGATCATCCACTCATAGCCGCGCACGGTTGCGTTCTCGCGGCCATACACCTGCGGATCGTCGGGAAAAGCTAGTGGCAGCGGCGCCATGGGCCAGGGGTAGCCATCCAGGGTGAAGCGCACGGCCTGCGTATAGAGATAGGGCTGCAGGCGATCGTGCAGCACGGCCGCATCCAGCATCACCTTCTCCACCTGCGGATCGCCGAAGGTCCACGGACCCTGGCCCATGCTCATCGAAGAGTGCAGGGAAGCCCACTGCGCGTTGCGCATCATATAAGTGCGCATGCGCGGGGTAACTTTGAGATCGAAGTGCTTTTCCCCGAAGGTACCGCCGACGATATCGGGATAGACCAGCGGCAGCCCCGAATAGGCCAGCGCGAGGGAGTTGACAGGGCCGCGATCCTGGTTCTGGTCGTAGTTGAAATCGTTGATGCGGTGCAGGTCCGCCACCGAGCCGAGGTAGGCATTACGCCCCATCACATAGAGGCCCTCACGCATCATCACGGCATCCAGGGGGTCGAGCTTATCGTCGCCCAGCGTGTACTTGCCGAAACCGTAGACATCTTCCTTGAAGCCATCCACGCCGAAGCCGGTCCATTTGCGGACCAGGTCCGCAAACCACGCCACGGCCTGCGGCTTGGTCCAATCCAGAAAATAGATGGGGCTCTTCGGCCAGCCGAAAGTAAAGACTTTGGCGTGCCCGTCCTCTTCCACGAAGTAGCGCTTGGCAACGCCTTCGGCGCTAAACGGCCCGTCGGTGATGAAGGTGGTGCGGAGGCCTTGAAAATACTTCAGGCCGCGGGAATGGAAGTAGGCGATGAAACCGGCGGGATCGGGATACAGTTCCTTGTCATACATCCCGAAGCTGGTGGTCTCGTGGAGGCGCTCCTCGGCGTGGGGCCAGAAGCCGGAGCCCACCACCATCCATGCCAGCGGGTAGCCTTCGGCGAGGTAGTGGTCCACGTTTTCCTTGACGGTCTTCTGATTGGTGTCCCAGGCGAGCGCGCCAAAGGCCTCCCAACCGACGCCGAAGTACTCATACTTGGGCTTGAGCACGGGGTATCCATACTGATTGCGAGACTGCAGAAACTGGCGGTAGATCTCGCGCGGGGCGCCGGCGAAGATCGTGAAACGCACTTCACTCTCCACGCGGCGCGCGCCCTGCGTGCACTCCGAATCCGTGCTGCGGACGATCTTGACGCCGGGTTCCCAGATCAGGAGCGCGAAATTCTGCTTCGGGTAGATGGCGAAGTTCGAGACCATGCGGGTGGAACCCTGGCCGGAGAGGAAGCGGTCGTTGCGATAGCCCGTGATATCCGTGTCGAAGCTCTGGCGCGCGGTGATGGCGTGGTCGCCGAGGCCATAGCCGGGACTCGCCGCAGCAAGGCGCAGCAGGACCGCTTGCGGCTCGGTGGGGCGCACCACGAAATCGGCCTGGTTGGGCGAGAGAGTCACGGTGACGCGCGCGGATTTGCCGGATGCCGTGCGCACCTCCAATACCATGTGCCCCTGCGCGCTGAAAGATTCGCCGACTACACGCGCGACCTCGGGACTCTCGGGATCACCCAGCAACAGACCCCCTTGCTGGTGTGCGGCGGCAGTGGCAGCGCCATGCAGTTGCAAAGCGATCGCGGTATTGTCACGCGCAATTGTGAGGCGCGCGTCGCCTGCCGTTAAGACCACCGGTTCCGCGCCCGCGGCAACGGTTGCCAGCGGCAGGGCGAACAGCAGGGTGAGTGCGACAGGCGCGATCCGCGATTTCATTTTGAGGCTCCCTTGGAATAGAAGGCCGCGAAATCCACCAGCATTTGACCGGGCAATTTCGCCTCGTCGATCTTACCCCGGCTCTCGTAACCGAGAGCGGTCAACCAGAAGTTGAGGTGGTCGTGTTCGCCGGCGGTGGGCGGATACTCCAGCATGCAGCGGCGCTCGCCATCCAGATCGAAGGCGATGCTCTTTGCGGTCCACTCGAAGCCGTAGGTGTGGAAGCCTGTGGTGGCGTCGAAGCCCAGCGCGGTCTGGTAGACGCCGGGCGAGCAGGTGAGGTGGGTGCTCTTTGCGGGACCCTGCCAGATGATGAGCCCCATGTGACCGCGCTGCGGCGTGGCGGAATCGAATTCCATGCCGTCGATCTCGGTGCGGATCACCTCGGGATAGGTCGTAGTGCCATCGGTCGCGGCCATCGCCCACACGGATTGGTGCCAGCCGGAGCCGCCGAACATTTTCACGCGAGCCTCATAGTAGCCGTACTGAAACTGCGCTTTACTGATCACTCCGCCGCCGGTATGAGCCTTGCCGCGGTGCGTTTCCTTCTTCATCTGGAGCACCAGATTGCCGCCGGAGACGGAGACGTTCTCCGGGCGCTGCGAACTCTCCGCCTTCACGTCGGTACGGTACATCCAACGCGAGCTGTCCAGCGACGCGCCGTTGAAATCGTCAACCCACTGCAGCGTATAACCGGCCGGCGGATGCGCACCCTCGCGTGGGGTTTGCGCATATGCGGTGGTGAACGCAACGCAACAGGCCAGGGACATCGCAATCTCAATTCTCATAGCACCTCACTTCAAAGATTGCCGCCGGCGCGCCATGCGTCTCCAGCACTTCGATGTGCAACGCGGAGGTGGTGCAGTGCGAATCCAGGCGGACGGTGTTGCGGGTCTGATGATTCTGCGTACATTCGAAGAGCAGGTTGCGCCGCTCGTCGAGGATCCGGTAGCGCTTCACGCAGAACGGCATGTCGCGCTCGGGGTGGCCCATGAGAACGGATTCCATGGGGTGATCGAAATCGGTATCGAAGGCAAGTTCGATGCGGGCGATGGTGTGCGCGCAAGGCCATTGCAGGCTGAGCACCGGAGCGGAATCCTCCGCCGCGGCGACCCACGCGTTGGGTTGCAGCCCGGGCCGCGCGATGCCGTTGGCGACGGTGGTCGCGGAGAAGGCACACAGCGGCGGCTCCACACGAAAGGCGAAGTTCCTGCCACCGGGGCGCCGGGTAGGCAGCCAGAACTCGAAAGAGTCGATGCCGCTTTCGGCCGGCGGTTCCTGGCGCGCGCCCTTGGCCACGGCGCGGTTCATGGATTGCGAGAGGCTGAGCACGCCAGTCACGCGCTGGTCGCTGACGTAAACGGAAACGTCCGGGTTTTCGAGCAGGCAGTAGGCCAGGTAGCGCGGCGAGTCAAGAGAGGCATCGGGGGCGATTCGCACGGGCTGCGCGCGGCCCGGTGAGAGTTCAAAGGTCTGCCGGTGCAAGACGGTTTCGGGCGAGTAGTTGGCGGGCCGGCTACTTCCGCGGACTTCAACTTCGAGCACGGTGGCCCGGGCCACCTCCACCAGAAACGTCACGGCCGGAATCGGGCCGGCAGGTACAGGCAACAGCATGGCGCGCGAGGCGTTGAGGGGTTGCACCTCGCCACAAGGCGCCAACTCCTCGAGTTCGAAACAGGAAGAGGCATGTACGCTGGCGCGAGGCGCGAGATCTTCCGGGTCTTGCAGCACCAGGCCCGGAATCTGCTGCCCCGCCTTCAGTAGCTCGCGCTGCAGTTCCGCGACCGGCACGGCGCGCGGCAACACGCCGTGCTTGCGGCAGAGCGCCGCAGCCATGCCCGCAGCCTGGCCATTGTGCGCGCAGGTCGCCATCACGCGCGTGGATCCGAAAGCAACGTGCGAGACGCTGATGATCCGCCCGGCCAGAAACAGATTGTCGATGTTGCGGCTGTACATGGTGCGGTAGGGGATCTGGTAGACACCCTTTGAATGCCACTGCGTGCAGGGAGAGAGCTTACTATAGACGCCCTCGGCAGGATGCAGGTCCATGGCCCAGCCGCCGAAAGAAACGGCGTCCTCGTGCTCGCGCTGCTCCACCAGGTCGCGCTGCGAGAGCATGAAATCGCCTTCGAAACGGCGACTCTCGCGCTTGCCGGGTATCGTGCCCACCCACTCGAGCGTCATGGTCTCGGCTTCGGGGAATTTGCCTGAATTCTTGATGTAATCCCAGGCGCCGTAGGCAACCTTCCAGAGTTCCCACTTGATCGCTTCGGTCTGGTGCACCGTGTCCAGAAGGCCGCCGTATTCGAACCACCAGAAGCGGCAGCCGGAATCGGTGGCCTTGATCTCGTGGTAGCGCGGGATGGAAGTGATGTCTTTCAGCGCGAAGGAAGGGGCGGTGAACTTGACCGGACGCCCGGTATCGCGCGAGTAGAAATAGAGCGAGTGCCCAAGCAGTTCTCCATAGGCGGCATCGGGCGCGAAGCCTTCGCCGAACTCCTCTTTGCTCTCCGCGCCCATGCGGAACGCCGCGCCTGCGAGGAAGCCGAGCACCCCATCGCCGGAAGCGTCGCAGAAGAGCGGCGCCCTGACCAGATATGTGGTGCTGTTCTGGCTGCACCACGCGCGCACAGCGGCAATCGTGCCGGGGGCCGACATTTCCACGTCGTGCACGGCGGCATTCAGCAGGAGGCGGATGTTCGGCTCCTCGATCACCTGTTCGAGCAGGATGGTATCGAGAATGACCGGATTGCCCTCCGGATTGCGATGCAGATTTTCGACCAGAATCTCATCAATCACGCCGCCCTCTCGCGCCCACCGGTTGTTGTTGCCCATGTGGGAGGTCGCGCCAAGAATCCAGAGGCGCACTTCGCTCGACGCATTGCCGCCCAGCACAGGGCGGTCTTGCAGCAGCACCACGCGGATACCCGCGCGCGCGGCAGTGATGGCGGCGCAGGCGCCGGCAAGGCCGCCGCCGACCACCACGAGATCAGCTTCGAAACTCACTTCCCGGGGACGGCGCCCGCTGGTTTCAGAGGAAGTAATCATATCGGTCGCCAGTGCGGCATCTCTAGGATCTCGCGCTCGCTGGGCGCGCGGTTGCAGGTCCGATTCTCCTCCATGGCTCCAGTGTATTGCCAAGTCGGGGCCGGGACGTCCTTCGGTAACGACTTCGGCATAAGCTCCAACCCCTGTGATTGACTACCGCCATCTTCAGACAAAGCGGCATCTAACTGTGTCACGGAATCACGGCATGCGTCTACTGCGTTTCAGACTACCCGCGGCTAGTCCAAAAGGACTATCGGAAGCCGGCAGTCCGCTCCTGAGGCTCCTTCCACGATTGACGCTGGCGCGGAAAGCGTGCTAGCAAAGTACCATCGATAGCCTAGGTTCAGTTGGCCCGGCTTTGGAACCACTCATGCTCTCCCGTAGACGTGTCCTTACACTCGGTGCGGCGCTCCCCTTGTCACGGGCCGCCGAGATGCAGGCGGCCGAACCGGCGCCCTTTCCGAATTCGCCCGCTTACGGAAGCGCCTCCCTGGATGGCACGTGGGAGTTCCGCCTCGACCCGCACAATGAAGGTCTGGGCGCGAAATGGCAGCAGGCGGGTTCGGAGCCCGGCGCCTGGCGGGATATCACGGTGCCGCACACCTGGCAGATCGAGCCAGAGAACGCGGACTACATGGGCGTGGCCTGGTACCGCCGCCCATTCCACGTTGGCGCCGGCTGGGACAAGGGCGCGGTGCGCATCGAATTCGAAGCCGTCTTCCACACCGCCACCGTCTGGGTGAATGGCGTGGAGGCGGGGCGTCACACCGGGATGGGGTATACGGCCTTCACCATAGACGCCACGCCGCACCTCCGGCCCGCCGGACACAACATGCTGACGGTGCGCGTGGAGAACACCTTCAGCGAGACTATGCTCCCGCGCGGGCGTTCCAGCGATTGGGCCCACGATGGTGGAATCTACCGCCCCGTGCGCCTGATTTTCACGCCGCAAGCTTTCATCGAAACCGTTGCGGCGGATGCGGATCCGGACCTCAGCGCCAACGTAGCAGCACTTCACGTCACCGCGACGATTCGTAACACCGGCGCCTCGGAGTGGAGCGGGCAGGCGCAATTCCATGTCTTCGATGACGCCACGGGAATAGAGCTTCCGCTGGGACTCGCAGCGTCTCCGGTGAAGGTCGGCGCCGGGCGGACGAGCGTGCTTCCGTTGCCGGCGGCTATGGTGCGCAATCCCATACTATGGCACTTCGATCATCCGTATCTTTACCGCCTGCGCGTCGATCTCTCCAACGGGCATGCGTACGAGACAACGTTCGGCATACGCAAGATCGAGATTCGCGGCACGGCGTTTTACCTGAATGGCGAGGCGGTTCGCCTGATGGGCGTGGAGCGGATGGCGGGCAGCAACCCCGAGTTCGGCATGGCGGAACCGGCCACGTGGATCGAGCACGATCACGCGGACATGAAGGAGCTGAACTGCGTCTACTCCAGGGTGCACTGGCCGCAGGACCGCAGAACCCTGGATTGGTGCGACCGCCACGGCATCCTGATCCAGACTGAAGTTCCCACCTGGGGCTCGGCCACCTTCAAGGACAATGGGCCCGAGACCTCGCCCGCGCTGATGAACAACGGCCTCGTGCAGCTTCGCGAAATGATCGCGCGCGACCGTAACCACCCCTGCATCTTTTCCTGGGGTGTCTGCAATGAAGTGGACGGACAGAATCCGCCCGCCTATGCCTTTGCCAAGCGCATGTACGAGGAATCCAAGCGGCTCGATCCGCGCAGGCTGGTGAGCTATGCCTCGCATTCGCTGCGCAAGACGCCCGAAAAAGATGTATCCGGCGTGATGGATTACGTGATGTGGAACGAGTATTACGGCAGTTGGACCGCCGGCGACCCGGAGCAGATGGCGCGCAACCTCGATGAGATCCACAAGGCCTTTCCGGGCAAGCCGATTGTGATTTCCGAATACGGTTACTGCGCCTGCACCGCGGACCGTCCGGAGGGCGATGCGCGCCGCATCACCATCCTGCGCGACCACGACGCGGTCTTCCGCGCCAATCCCTTCGTGGCGGGGCTGATCTTTTTCGATTACAACGACTACCGCACCCACGTCGGCGACCGGGGAACCGGTGCGATGAAGCAGCGCGTGCATGGCGTGGTGGATGTGTATGGCGCCAGGAAGCCCAGTTGGGAAGCACTGCGCAGCGAGGCTTCACCTCTGGAAGAGATTCGCATCTCCGGCAATCCGGCGGCACTCGCGGTCAGTTGCAGGAACCGCGACAGCGTACCCGCATACACGCTGCGCGGTTATCAACTGCGCGCAGTGGCATACGGGTATGGCAACATCCCGGTGGAGCGAATCACGGTGCCGCTCGCGACACTCGCGCCCGGCGAATCGCTCCGGGCCTCATTGAAACTCACGCAGCCGGGGATCACACACATCCAGCTCGACATCCTACGGCCGACCGGATTCTCCGCGCGCACCGCGGTATGGATGCCGTGACGGCGGCTCACGCGGGTGGTGGAAACAGAAGATTCACTTCCACCCGAACTGTCCACACGCCGAACCCAGATTGGATGCGATACGGCCCAACCCGGCGTCGCTGATCTCGCCCGTCGCGAACGGGGAGAGGCTGGAATCCGGATCACGCCGGAGGGTCCTGTTGGTGGAAAGCGCCGCGCTAGCGGTTCCCCGCCGCAATCACCACAGTCGCGACGAAGAGCAACGCGAGCCCGATCCACAAGCCACGCTTGGCGGCTGCGGGTGCGCCCTTCCACTCCCCGGTCAGCACGCCCGAAAGATTTGCCGTCACGATCATGAAGATCTGGAACAGCGCCCAGCCGACCGAGGTACCGAGCGCGCCAAGGTACACCGAGCTTACGCCGTAGGTGGCGAACGCGCCCATCCAGAAGATGCCCATCAGGCAGCCGAACCAGACATCCGGGCTCCACCTGCCGCGGAAGTGCTTCCACGTTCCGTTGCGGGTGAGCAACCAGAAGGAGTACGCCACGTTGGGGATCAGACCGCCAGCGAGCGCAATCGGCCAGACTGCATAACCGGCAGACTCCGGCGAGGAGCCCTGCCGCACCGCCTCCTCGGCGATGCGTTGCCCGAAGGCGAACGCATAATTCAACATCGGCGCCATCAGTCCGCAGAGCACCGCCACGCCCAGCGCCGCTCCATAACTGCCGCCCGCGGTGGACCGCCCGGAGCCCTCACGGGCCTTACCTGCTCGCGCCGCGACCGCAATACCCAGCACCATGATCGCGATGCCGGAGAGGATCAGCGTTCCCCGACCGGTGCCGATCACATCCCGGTTCTTCACGAACAATGGCACCAGCGTTCCCAGCAACGCGCCCAGCCCCACGATGATGGCGTAACCGAGCGCCATTCCCAGGCGCGCGATAGAGAGCCCGAACAGCACCTGCGCGATGCCCCAGCCGGCGCCGAAGCCGAGCGGCGCCAGGAATACCGAGGCCGGCAGAGCGGAATAAACCGCGCCCAGATGCCCCACCATCGCCAGGGCCAGACCCCAGGGCAGAACCACCAGCGAGACCAGGCTGAACACCAGCCACGTGGCCTCGAACGGCCAGCGCCGGGCAAACTTCATCGGCAACATGCAATTGCCGGATAGCATGCCCGCCAACAGCGTCAGCAGCAGGCCAAACCAGAGATTCACCGCCATTCGTTACGCTCCCTTCAGGTCGCACGAGAGCCCGGGCTCCTCGGGTGTGCGATAGACGCCGCCTTGTATGGAAGCCGGATGCACCAGGTATTCGCGCAGGTGCGGAATGTGCTCCAGGAACACGGCTTCGTGTCCCATGGCGATGTGGTTGAACAACACCAGGTGTTGATGGATCTGGCCCATATCACCCACGTGAGGCACCACGGGCAAGCCAAACTTGCGCGCCATCAGGCTCACGGTGAGAAACTCCGAGACCCCGGCCAGGCGCGTGCAATCCGCCTGCACGAAGTGAACGGCGCCGGCTTGCATGTAGTTCTTGAAGAGCACACGGTTCGGCACGTGTTCACCCAGCGCGAGACGGACCGGCGCGATCTTCGCGGCCAGCGTGCGATGCGCCTCCACATCGTCCGGATGAGTGGGCTCCTCGATCCAATACGGGTCGAAGGCAGCCAGCGCCAGGCACATCCGTTCGGCTTCGCGCAGGTTCCACTGCTGGTTGGCGTCGAACATCAGGCGGCACTCCGCGCCGGCCAGCTCACGCAGCATGGCGGCGCGGCGCAGGTCACGCTCGCCGTCGCGCGACCCCACCTTCAACTTGAAGGCGCGGAAGCCAGCCGCCAACGCGGCCTGTGCGTTCTCCCGCACCCGTTCGTCCTCGTATTGAAACCAGCCGACGGAGGTGTCATAGCCCGGATACCCCGCGCGCAAGACGCCTTCGCGTTGCCCACGGTTCGCCGCATGGCCGTTCAGGATGGCGAGCGCGTCCGCCTCGCAGAGCACGTCTTCCACGTAGCTGAGGTCGAGTAGCGCCACTACCTGTTGCGGCGTAAGATCGAGCAGCAGTTTCCAGAGCGGTACGCCGCGCGCCTTGGCCCACAGATCGAAGCACGCGTTCGTCAGCGACGAAAGCGCCAGATGGACGGCCCCTTTGTGCGGACCGAGCCAGCGCAGCGCGGGGTCGTCCGCCAGGCGGCGCGAGACGGCGCCGAACTCCGCCATCAACTCCTCAATCTCGCGGCCTGCGAGCGCCCCGCTCAATTGCTGAATGATGTCGCACACCACCCGGTTGCCGTTGCCCAATGTCAGCGTGATTCCGCAGCCTTGCAGGCCGCACTCCGTACGCAGGTGCGTTACCGCGAAGGCGTACTCTCCGCTAGTGTGGATTGCGTCCGAGCCATCGCCCCCGTGCAAGGCGAAGCGGCGATCCTCGGCCTCGATCGCTGTGATGGTCACGGACCTCATCGCCGGTACCCCAGTTCCGCCCCGCCGCTGACCGGCAGGATGCAGCCCGTGAGAAAGCGCGCGCGGTCAGAGAGCAGAAACACCGCGGCATCTCCCACCACGTCTCCGTGCGGGCAGTAGCCGAGCGCGTGAATCTCGTCCAGATAGCGTGCGATTCCTGCCGGGTCGGGCTGTTCGCTAGCCCATTCTTCCAGCATCGGCGTCCACACACCCGCCGGACACACCGCATTCACGCGGATGCCGAAGGGCGCGTAATCGAGCGCCATGCACTTGGTCAGTGAGATCATCGCGCCCTTGGTGGCGGCGTAGGCGGCGTGATGCGATTGCCCCATCAGTCCCACCATACTGGCCGTGTTCAGAATCGAACCGCGGCTCTGTTTGAGCGCCGGCAGCGCCGCGCGCGTGGTCCAGAATATGCTTTTCAGGTTCACCGCCTGCAGGCGGTCCCACTCCTCTTCCGAAGTCTCGTCCAACGGCTTGGATGGCGTGGAGATTCCCGCGTTGTTATGCACCGCATCGATTCTGCCGAAGTGCTCGAGGGCCGCCGCCACGGCGCGCTCCACCGATGCGCCATCGGACACGTTGCAATCCACCGCGAACGCCGCCGCGCCGAGATCCGCCGCTGTCTTGCGCGCCTTCTCGAAATCGACATCCGCCACCACGACCGAGGCGCCTTCGCGCGCGCAGGCCAGCGCGCATTCGCGGCCGATGCCGCTCGCCGCTCCCGTCAGAAACACCACTTTGTTTTCAAGCAGCATGAGCTACACACTCTCCAATTCGCCGTTCGATCTCTACCAGAGCTTCCGCGATCGGCGTCTCTCCGGTCATGGCCGAGCGAACATTGCGCCACAAAATGTCCTCGATGCGCGGATAGTAAGCCAACTTCGGCGGGATGATGAGATCGTTCTCAATCGAGTTTCCCAGCAGTGCCAGACGCTCCGCCTGCTCGCCGCGCGCGGCGCCCTGCTGTGCTGCCATCACCGTGCGCCGCACCGGCACCGAACCCCGCTCCGCTTCCATCGCCTGCTGTTCCGGCGCCGTGAGAAAGCGCAGCAAATCCCGCGCAGCCTCTTTTTCCGCGCCGCCGTGCGTCAACGCGAAGGTGTGGCAACCGGCATAGCAGCAGACCCGCCCGGCAGGTCCCGCGGGCATACGCGCCACGCGGAAGCAATCGCGCACCGCGGAGGAAGATTCGCGATACGAACCGTAGTAGCCGGGCCAATCGCTCACCATCGCCGCATGTCCGGCGCGAAAACACCGGTGGACATCATCATAGTGCCAGCCGGCCACTTCCGGCGGTGCGGCGCCGCTCGCATACAACTCGCGCAGCACGCCGAGCGCCCAGCGCCCGCCTTCGTGATTGACCTCCGGAATCAGCGAGGGCGGAAAGATCCGCGCCCCCGCGCACTCCGCCAATTCGAAGAACGTGCCGAACAGCCCGGATTCCATCCCCGTGAAGGCGAAGCCATAGTGCCCAGGCGCGCGCGTGGTCCGCTTGGCCAACTCCACCAAGTCGTCCCAAGTCCCAGGCGGCGTGGCGATCAGGTCCGTACGGTAGTGCAGCAACCGCAAATCGATATTGCGCGGAATCCCATATAGCGCTCCGCCGATCTCTGCCATGGCAAGCAATGACGGGAAAAAGTCAGCGGTGTCGAAGCCTGTAATCGGCGCCAGAAACCGCTGCTGCGAGGGCGCGTATTTCGTGTGTGTGCTGACCAGGTCGTAGGGTACCCGCTCCAATCCGGCGAGATGCGCGTTCAACTCGGGATGGTTCCCGGCAAAGTCGATCGCCACCGCGATGCCTGTGGCCCGTTCGAATTCCGCGATGCGCACGTAGAGGCCGTCGTACATGCCGCCGGAGATCAGCGCGACTCTCAGTGGTACGCTCATCTCAGCCCTTACGGCCCCGCTTGGGACTCGCCTCCGGCCACCAGACCGCGTGCGCCGACGCCACAAACCTTCCCACCACGCAGTGCTCTACGAATTGCGCCGCGACCATCGGATTGCTCTCCCGGATCAAATAGATGATCTGACGGTGGCGCTCCAGATCCGGCCTCCAACTCACCGTAGTCTCGCGCGTCTCCATCATGCGCAGCAACACAAACGTGAACAGCGGGCGCAACACACGGCCCAGCGTTTCCACCAGCATCGGGTTCGCCGAGGCTTCCGCCAGCGCCAGGTGAAAAGCGAGATCGCTCTCCACCAGTTCTTTGACCTTCCCCTGCACGGTAGCGGTCGCCATCCGGCCCAACGCAGCCTCCAGAGGCGCAAGGTCCGCGCCGCGGGCGGCCGCCAACTGAGCGGCAAGCCCCTCCAGCGCGCCGCGCACCTGGTAGATGTGCGCGATGTCTTCCTCCGTGTAGCGCGGCACGCGAGCGCTCCGCCCCGCGCTCTTCACCAGGAAGCCTTCGGTGATCAGCAGGTTGATGGCTTCGCGGACCGAAGCCTGCGCCACACCGAATTCCTTCGCCCAGATACCTTCCACTACCCGTTGTCCGGGACTCAGCCTGCCTTGTACAATAGCGTCTTTCAGTTGCCCTGCCAGGTGCTCTTTCAACAGTGGCTCGGAGTGTGCAGTAATTTGCATTTAAGCGCCCAGACTGCTTATATCACGCATGCTCTCCACAACACAAGCCGTATAAGCGCTTGACAAACAAGAATACTGGCTCTTATACTCAGGCTCGGACTCACATGGACAGACGAACCTTCTGCTCACTCCCACTGGCCGCCGCAGTCCCGCTCCCGGCCCAGGACAGCGCGCCGGGTGCGGCGCCACCCGCGGATCCGGGCGCTCCCAAAGCTGCGATCGAGCGCTGGAAAGACCTGCGCTTCGGCATGTTCATCCACTGGGGCCCGGTGAGCATTGTGGGCACCGAAATCGGCTGGTCGCGCGCGGGCGAGCGCAGGGGCCGCAACGATAAGACTACCGGCAATGTCCCGGTGGAGGTCTACGACAATCTGTACCGCATGTTCAATCCGGTGAAGTTCGATCCGGACCAGTGGGTGCAACTGGCCAAGGATGCTGGAATGAAGTACCTGGTCTTCACCACCCGTCACCACGATGGCTTCACCGAATTCGATTCCAAGTTCACCGACTACAAGATCACCAGTGAGAAATCGCCCTACCGCAAGGATATCGTCCGCCTGCTCTCCGATGCCTGCCACCGCGCCGGCCTCGACTGGGGCGTCTACTATTCGCAGCCGGATTGGCACCACCCGGACTATCGCAACGGCGATGCCCACGCCCGCTTTATTGAATACGTGCACGGCCAGGTGCGCGAACTGCTCACCAGCTACGGGCCTACCAAAGAGTGGTTCTTCGATGGCCTGGGCGGCAAGGCGGCGGATTGGGATGCGCCTCGCCTGCTCCGCATGATGCGGCAACTCCAACCCGACCTGATCATCAACAATCGCGCCGGCCTCCCCGCCGATCTCGACACGCCCGAGCAGCGTATCGGCATGTTCCAGAACACGCGACCGTGGGAGACCTGCGCCACCGTGGGCACACAGTGGGCATACAAGCCCGACGATCGGCTCCGCTCCCTTGAGGAGTGCCTGCGCGGCCTGGTCTGCTGCGCCATTGGCGATGGCAACCTGCTCTTCAATGTGGGACCGCGGCCCGATGGCATGATCGAGCCATCCCACGCTGCACGCCTGCGCGAGATGGGAACCTTCCTCAGTCAGTTCGGCGAGAGCATCTATGCCACGCGCGGCGGTCCGTTTGTAGCTCCGGATGAGAAGAAGCGTCCGGCCAATGCGCAAGGCTTCGCGCTCGCGGAGGGCAATTGGTGGGGCGGCAGCACCCACAAGGGCAATACCGTCTACCTGCACATTCTGCGATGGCCGGCCGACACCATTACGCTCGCGCCGATGGTGCGCAAGGTCGTGAGCCATAGCCTCCTCACCGGCGGCAGCGGCACGGTGCAGCAGAGCGAGAGCGGCATTCAGGTCAGCGTGTCGGCCGCGCAACGCCACGCGGTGGATACCATCGTGAAACTGGAACTGGATGGACCGGCGAGCACCCTTCCCCTGTTGCGCGTGGGCTGAGCCAAACATCACAACCGCGCCAAAGCGGACCGAATGCTGCCCCCTCGGCTGCCACTGACTTATCTATTGCACCCAGGGCACAAGGGGCATAACATGAAGCTGGAGGGTATCGAGATGAAAACCTCCTTACTAGCACTTCCGCTCCTGATTGCTCTCGCCTTACCGGCAGGCTCGCTGCCTCCGGCCGCAATGCCGCTTATCTCTTCAATCGAATCCAACGTCTGCAAAGCTGGAGACGTTCTGTCGGTACAGGGAGAGAATCTCGGTCGGGACAGTGTCGCAGCACTGTACCTGACGGATGGAAAGCTGGACCTCAAGGTTCTGATGATCGAACAGACAGCCAATTCGATCAAATTCAGAGTGCCGCCCGAGGTGAAACCTGGACGGTTCGCCCTGATGGTGCTCACCAAAGAATCTGATCCAAGGCTGATAGAACAACCGATCAGGCTCGTCGTCGAGCCGCCCACCACGGCCTCGGCGCAGTTCTGATCGGAGGATGATGCTTTTGTCAACAGTCCCACCGGGAGGTTGGATCGTATGTTTGACAATCTCGAAGACAAGATCAGGCAAGACGACGCAGCGGAAATCACGCCCAGGGAACGCATCGTCAAAGCGGTTGCGATCGGAGTTCTCTCCATCCTGTTATTTGGCGGGCTGTATTTCGCTGTCCGTATGCTCGAATGACCTTCTCCAGGTCGCCGCGGATCGGTTGACCCGGCCCGCTCGCTGCTGAGTCCGAAGAAACCGCCGCGTGGCTCCCCACTCGGCGCTTCCGTTCCTTTCCTCACAGTAGGCGCGCCGGGGCATGATCTGCCAGGAGGTGAGCCATGTGGAACAGTTCGAAACTGTGGGTCGCCGCGGCTCTGCTCAGCACCGGGGTGGCCTGCAATTCCTCGCGTTACACAACCGCCGGCTTTCGCCTGCCGGCCGATGGTAACGCCGAACGCGGGAAGCAGACCTTCGTCCAACTCGGGTGTGCCTCATGCCATAAGGTATCCGGCGTGGAACTGCCGGCCCCAACAGCCCAGCCAGTCGTGCCGGTCCTGCTGGGCGGCACGGTCGATAAGAAGTTGAGCGATGCCTATCTCGTCACTTCGATGATCGATCCCTCCAACCAACTCGCACCCTACCCGAAGGAGCAGATCACCAGCGGCGGTGCTTCCCGCATGCCGCACTACGCCGATCAGTTGACGGTCCGGCAGATGGTGGATATCGTGACGTTCCTGCAAGTGAACACTACCGTCCGCCCGCCGATTCCAACTTACGCCTACCACTAGCCGGAATCGCAGAGGCTTATTCGGTGGAGTTTATTCAGCCGGGTTCGATTGGCGGCGCTGGCGGCCTCCGTTAAGATTGGTGAGAAAGCGAGCACTCACACATGAAACGGATGACACGCCGCGCCGCCCTGACATTGGCCCTTGGTTCGCCGCTGGCTGCTCGCACGCCGGCGGCGATCTTTCGTGCTGCGCTTTTCCGGCGGGGAGAGGCAGACGTCCACACCTACCGCATCCCCGCCATGATCGAAACCCGGAATGGTACCCTGCTCGCCGTGGCCGATGCGCGCCACGAGAGCTCGGGCGATCTGCCTGCACGCATTTCCCTCGTCCTGCGCACCAGTCGCGACCGTGGCAAGACTTGGTCCCCAACCACCACGCTCCGCAAAGTGCCCGAGGGCGGCGTTGGCGACGCCTCTCTCCTGCTCGACCGGAACAGCGGACGCGTCTGGTGCTTCCACGCCTACGGCCCTGCCGGAATCGGCTTCAATACGGCAAAGGCTGGGGAACGCACTGGCGCGCAGACTCTGCAAGTCCACGCCATCTTCACGGATACCGACGGCGCCACCTGGAGCGAGCCCCGCGACCTCACGCCGCAGTTCAAGGACCCCGCCTGGCAGGCGATTTTCGCAACCTCCGGGACCCAAATGCAGACCAGCACGGGACGCTATCTCCTGCCCCTGGTGGTGCGCGATGCCGCGGGCGTAATCTCCTCGCGCAATGCGTACAGTGACGATGGCGGCAAGACCTGGCACACCGGAGCAGCCATCGGCACCGGAACCGATGAGAGTCATTGTGTGGAAGTGGAGCGCGGCGTCGTCATGCAGAACATGCGCAATGGCAAGAGCCGCGCCATCGCACTCTCCCGCGATGGAGGCATCACCTTCGAGCCGCTCACTCACGACGAGGCCCTGATCGACCCCAGTTGCAACGCGAGCATCGCGCGCTACCGCCGCGGCGGCCGGGACCTGTTGCTCTTCACCAACGCGGCGAGCGCCAAGCGCGAGAATCTCACCATCAAACTGAGCGCCGATTCCGGCAAGACCTGGTCACCCGGACGCGCACTCCACCCCGGCCCCGCAGCCTATTCCACCGTCCTCGCCCTGCGCGATGGCTCTGTCGCCGTACTCTATGAGTGCGGCGAGACCTCGCCCTACGAACGAATCGCCTTCGCCCGCTTTCCCCTGGATTGGGCGGAGCCCCGCACACAGCATTGAGCCTCCGCCGCCGTTAAGATAGAAGCCATGGCGATCACCCGACGCTCCTTCCTGGCCGCCGCGCCCCTAGTTCAGTCCGCTGCCATCCACACCCCCGCGCGCGGCGCCACTAGGCGGCCCAATGTCGTCATGTTCATGACGGACGATCATGGAGCCTGGGCCACTGGAGCCTATGGTTGCGGGGAGATGCAGACTCCGAATATCGATGCACTTGCCAAAGGCGGCGCAAAGTTCTCGCGCGCCTTCGCCTGCACCCCGGTCTGCTCGCCCAGCCGTGTCACCTATCTCACCGGGGCCCTCCCCTCGCGCCACGGCGTGCAGGACTGGCTGATCCCCGAAGATAGCTACGGACCGACCGCGCGCAACTGGTACGCCGGCCTCACGCCATACTCTGAGATCCTCGCCCGCAATGGCTACTCTCTGGGCATGTGCGGCAAGTGGCACATGGGCAATGACGACCAGACCCAAGCCGGCTTCCACTACTGGGCGACCATCCCGGGCGGCGGCGGAACCTATAAGGACCCTACCTTCGTGGTCAACGGCGTGACCACTCCGACCCATGGCTTCAAAACTGACCTGTTGGCCAATTACGCGCTGCAATTCCTTTCCCGGCAAAAGCAAGAGAACCCTTTCTACCTGCTGGTGCCGTTCTACGCGCCGCACACCCCCTACGATTACCAGCCCGACGAGTACCGCAAGCCCTACGAGGGCTCGGACTTCTCCTGCTTTCCGCGCACGCCCATGAACCCGTGGCAGAATCGCGAACTGGCAGGCATGCACAACAGCAAAACTGCGATGCACGGCTACTCCGCCTTGATCTCCGGCGTGGATCACAATGTCGGTCGCATTCTACAGGGCCTCGACGAAGGAGGCTTCCGCGATAACACGCTCGTCGTATTCACCGCCGACCAGGGCTGGAACGCCGGGCACCACGGCATCTGGGGCAAGGGCAACGGCAGCGTCCCCTTCAATCTGTACGAGGAATCGCTGCGCGTCCCTATGATCTGGAATCATCCCGGCCATATTCGCGCCGGCCAGATACTGGACCCGATGGTCTCGTCCTACGATTACTTCCCCACCATTCTCGATTACCTCGGCATCGAAGCGCCGCCCGATAAGCGCCGACCCGGCCGAAGTTATGCCGGCTTTCTGCGCGGCGCGCATCCGCAGTGGCGCAACCGCCTCTATTTCGAATACTCCTACGTGCGCGGCATCCGCACCGAGAATCTCAAGTACGTCGAACGCACTAAAGAGTGGCCCAGCGAACTGTTCGACCTCGAAGCAGACCCGGGCGAGACCCGGAACAGGCTCAACGACCCGCGCCACAAAAAGCAGCTCGAGACGCTGCGCAAGGATCTCTCCGGCTTCTTCAAGGAGAATGGCGCACCGCCCATCGAAGAGTGGCGCTCCACCACCAGGCAGAACCTGACCAAGTATCAGCCCGTGTCGCCGCCAAAATGACACTACATTCTTGTGACTCGCCCATGCAAGGCGAGGCGAGCCGCCGCTATTCGGCCTTGTGGCTGCGACGGCGCATGAAGATCACCACGCCGAACACCACGGCGAGGATCGCGCAAATCAATCGAAGTGTGGCTGCATCCATGAGAAAGCTCCTTCCTATGCCTTATCGGCCGATTACATGTTTTCCACCATCGGAATCAGATCGCGCACCAGGCGTGTAATCACTGGACCCACTGTGACCACAAAAAGTGAGGGCAGCACGCAAAAGAAGATTGGGAACACCAGCTTCACCGCCAGCTTGCTGGCGCGCTCCTCAGCCCGCTGCCTCGACATGGCGCGCAGATAATCGGCATGCCCGCGCAGGCTCTGCGCGATGCTGGTTCCGAAGCGGTCCGTCTGCACCAGTACCGCCACCAGCTTCTTCACGTCCTCCACTCCCGTGCGATCAGCCAGATTGTGCAGCGCCTCCGCGCGGGGCTTGCCGGCACGCAGTTCCAGATTCATGATCGTGAACTCGCTGCAGATCGCCGGATACGCCGATTGCAGTTCCTTCGCCACCTGAAGCGTGGTCTGGTCGATCCCTAACCCGGATTCCACGCACACCACCATCAGGTCCAGCGCATTGGGCAAACCGCGCGCAATCGCGCGCTGCCGGCGGCGGATGCATAGCAGCAGGTACTGTGTAGGCGCCACATATCCAATGGCCGTCGCCGCACCCACACCGAGCACCAGGTTGTCCGGCGCCGCACCCAGACGCCAGGCCAGGCACAGAGCCCCGAAGCTGAACAGGACCGTCGCCAGCGCGCGCGCACCCTGGAAATAACGTGCCGCATGCAGATTGCGGAAGCCCGCGCGCATCAGCCGGCGCTTCAACAGAGGCAGCGAGCGCGCCGAGGCCGGGACCGCCGTGCCCAGGCGGCTCACCAGATCGCGCCACAGCGCCGCGGGCGAAGGCACTCCCGCAGCGGCCTGCAGCGGCTGCGACGCCAGCCTCTCCACGCCTCGCGCCCGCCACGCCCCGGCGCGAAGCCCCACCCACGCCGTGCCACAGGCCACCAAAAGGAACACGACCACTGTCAGAACTTCCACCATCGCTCACCGCCGTCGCTCACTGACGCTCGTTCACCGCCGTCGCTCACTGACGCTCGCTCACACCTCGAAGGTCACGATCTTGCGGATGATCAGGTAGCCCGCAACCTGCAGCCCGAGTCCCGCCGCGAGCAGTTCGTGCCCCACCGGATCCACCACGAAGAAGCGCGCATACGTGGGATTGACCACGAACATCATCACCGCCACCCCGGCCGGAATCGCCGAGAGGATTCGCCCGCTCATCAGCCCCTGCGCGCTGACCGCGCGAATCCGCGCGCGCAGCTTGAAGCGCTCCCGCATCAGTTGCGCCAGCTTGTCCAACAACTCCGCCAGATTGCCGCCCGTGCGCTTCTGCAGCAGCACGGCGGAGACGAAGAACTGCACATCCAGCGATGGCACGCGGTCGCACAGTTTCCGCAACACGATCTCTAGCGGCTGCCCCAGGTTCTGCTCTTCGAAGGCGCGCCGCAGTTCGCACGCCAGTGGATCGCTATACTCGCGATACGCCAGCTCGATTGCGACCGAGAAGGCGTGCCCCGCGCGCATCGACCGCGATACAAACTCCAGGCAATCCGGGAACTGCCCTTCGAATTGATCCACCCGTTTTCGCGCCGCCCGCCGGACGTACCCCAGGGGCAGGTAGCCGCACACCGCACCAGCCGCCAGTGCCGCCAGAGGCAGCCCGTTTCCGGTGAGCGCGGTGACGGCCAGGAAGCCCATCACGAAGAGCGCGAGCGAGCGCTGCAACAACCCCGCCGGACCCCACTTCAGCGCCGCGGTCTCCAGCAATCGCGCCGCCGCTTCACGCAGGCGCAACCGCTCCATCAGCCGGCCCGTCAACAACCCGCGCACCTCACCCGCCGCTTCGAACAATCGCGGGCGCAGACGCTTCGCATCGCCCTTCTCCACCGCGGGCGCTGCTAGCCGCCCCACCGCCAGGCGCGCGCCCCGGCGTTCCAGATACAGCCAGATCAACGTGTATGTCGAGACGCCCGTCACCGCCGTCAGTAGGAACAGCGCGGCCATTAGAGACCTCCGGCTTCGAGCGATTCGTCGAAGATCTCCGTGGGCAGCCGGATCCCCGCCGCCAACAGCTTCTCATTGCACTTGGGTAGAATGCCGGTGCCGCAGAAGCGGCCGCGCACTTTGCCCTCTGCCGTGAGCCCGCGCTTTTCGAAGACGAAGATATCCTGCAGCGTCAGGATCTCGCCCTCCATCCCGGTAACTTCCGTGATGCTGGTCACGCGCCGCGCCCCGTCGCTCAGCCGCGAGCATTGCACCAGAATGTGGACCGCCGCAGCGATCTGCTGCCGGATCGCCGCCAGGTGCATATTCGCGTTGGCCAGCGTCACCATGACTTCCAGTCGCGAGATCGCGTCGCGCGGCGTATTGGCATGCACCGTGGTCAACGAACCATCGTGCCCCGTGTTCATCGCCTGCAACATATCGAGCGCCTCTTCCCCGCGCACCTCGCCCACGATGATGCGGTCCGGCCGCATGCGCAGGCTGTTGACCAGCAGTTGCCGCTGCCTTACCGCGCCGTGACCTTCCAGGTTGTCGGGGCGCGTCTCCAGCCGCACCACGTGCGGCTGCTTCAACTGCAGTTCGGCCGCGTCCTCGATGGTGAGGATCCGCTCCTTGGGCGAAATGAACCAGGAAAGCGCGTTCAACAGCGTCGTCTTCCCTGCCCCCGTGCCGCCGGAGACGATGATGTTCAGCTTCGCCTTCACCGCGCCCTCCAGCAGCCGCATCATGCCCCGCGTCATCGCGCCCCGCGCCACCAGATCGTCCGGCATCAGCTTATCCGTGCCGAAACGCCGGATCGAAAGCAGCGCCCCATCCACTGCCAGCGGGGGGATGATCGCATTGACGCGCGAGCCATCGGCCAGGCGCGCATCCACCATCGGATTGGATTCGTCCACCCGCCGCCCCACCTGGCTCACAATCCGGTCGATGATGCGCAGCAGGTGCCCCTCGTCGTGAAAGCGGACGTTGGTGAGTTCCAGAAGCCCCTTGCGCTCCACATAAACCTGCTTGTGGCCGTTCACCAGAATGTCGGAGATCCCCGGGTCCTGCAGCAGCGGTTCCAGCGGACCCAGGCCGAAGACCTCGTGCAGCACTTCGTGGCTGATGCGCTGCTTCTCGGCCGCGGTTAGCAGGTTGGGCTCTTCCTCCACCATCGCCAGCACCGCCTGCCGCACTTCGGTGTGGATGGCATCGTCGTCGATCCCCGAGAGCGCCTCCAGGTTGATGCGCTCCAGCAACTTGCGATGCAGCGTGAACTTCAGTTCCTGATACTCGGGATTGATCGCCGCCGGTGCCGACGCGTTCTGCAGCAGGCGCTGCTCCCAACTCGACTCGGCCACCGCACCCAACACATTCACCGCAACGGGCGCGATCATTTCGATTCCCCCTGCCGGCCGAAGACTTCGACCTTCTGAACCTTCCCGTTGATCACGATCATGCGGTCGGGATCCGGCGCGGCAGGCACTGGAATTGCAGGCGGTGCGGGTTCGGCGGGCGGAGTTGCTGTCGTGGGCGTCGGGACGGACGAAGGCGCCCTGCGCGCCAACGCACGCCGCTGCTGCGGCTCAACGCTTTCCGAGGGACCTCCCGCATAGAGTTCGTGTAATTTCCGCCCGCCCGTCGCCACCACCGTCACATCGGTGGAGTTGCGCAGCACCAGTTGGATCTTGCCTTCGTTGTTGGCCAGGGTCAGCGCCTCCGCTCCCGCCGGTGTTACCAGCAGCGTCACCACCGGGACCACCACCGGCTGGCTCCTGCCATCGTTCTGGATGCTCTGCCCCGCCGAGAGGACGGTGATGTTCTGCAGCACCGTCTGCGTCTCCGTATCGGTATCGCCGCGCGCCGGAGGCTTGCCGGTCACGAGCACATCCACGCGCATGCCCGGCAGCACGAAGCCCGCTACGCCCACCACATCGTTGACGCGCACGGAGACCGCGCGCATTCCCGGCGGTATCAGTGGCCCCAATCCCGCCCCGCTGCCTTTGGCCGCTACCCGCGAGGCCACCACCGGCTCCTCCGCCTGTATATCGCTCGTCACCGGTCGCTCCCACACCTCCTCTAACTTCGAAAACGCGCCCGGCGGAAAGAGATTCTCCGGCACTCCGCGCAGCGCCACCGAACCACGCTCCACCACACTGCCCGCCGGCAGAGCCCGTGTCGCGACTACTACCTGCTTCAACGAGGCGGCGCGCGAGTGCCCACCCGCGCCTCCCACTAGGCGATAAAAGGCGCCGGCCACCAGGAAGGCCCATGCCAAGCTCACCGCCACCACCGTCAGAAACCGCCGATCCAGCCGCAACAGTCCCAATCGCACGAACCCCATCAGCCACCTCCACCCAGCAGCGTGAACCACGCCCCCAACACAATCGCCGGCGCATAGGGGATGAAGCGCACCCCCGGTTTGCACATGCGTACGCAGGCCGCGCACAGCCCACCGAATATGGCCCCGAAGACGGCCGCGCTCAGGATTCCCGCCGGCCCCAATAGGGCACCAAAAGCCGCCATGAGCTTCACATCGCCGCCTCCCATCGCGCCACGCCAGTGCAGCGGAAGGAAGACCAGAAATCCCACGAGGGCGCCGGCCGCGGCCAACCCAATCCCGTGCCAGCCCGCACGCGCGCCGCATAACATCCCGCCCACGGTGCCCGCCAGCGTTAGCCAGTTCGGCAGTTGACGCCGGCGCAGATCCAGCGCTACGGCGAGTACACCGAGCAGTACTGCTAACCCGATGCCGGGCGTCATCGCTCCCACCCCGGCCGGCGGGCCGCTGAAGGCAGAGCCTCGCTGCAGCGCTCGAAGGGAGTGACGAGGCCGGCCAGCGACCCAGGCCCCAGCGACTCGCGGGCGAAAAGCACCGCCACCTTGTCCTCGTAGACGCGATGCCAGGCGGGTTCGCGGTCCAGCGTCTCGCTCAGCGCCCAATCGCGCGGCAACAGCGCCAGTTCGAACCGGTAGCGCTCCAGCACCTCCCGCCACGCCTTTTCGCCACCGAGCAGTTTGCGATACTCCGCGCCCAGCACCGGCCCGAAGAAATCGCTACGCCCGTCGAAGAAGACACGCTGACGCGGGTACAGCCGGTAGATCAAATAATCCGCCCACTGATCGGAGGTCAAAATCCGCGGCATCGCGGCGCCGGGCGTGAGGCGCCAGAGATTCCGCTCCACGGCACCCACCGGAAATACCGAATCCGGGAAGCCGGTAGCCGGCACCATCGCCACCGCCGCTACGGCGGCGAGCGGCAGCCACAGGCTGATGCGCGGACTCCTGCCGAATTCCTGCCCCAGTTCCCAGAAGATGCGCAGAGCCGAGCGCGCTGCGGCGAGTGACGCTACCCTCTCCCAAGCGGACGCAGCGGCGGAGGCGAGCACCGGCACCGCCGCGATGGCGAAGAACGGCACGTGGCGCGCCGAACGCAGCGCCAGAAATCCCCAGACCATCACCAGCAGTCCCTCAAACGGGTCCGCGCGCGATACCACCGCCACTGCCGCCAAGAGCAGCAGGGCAAAAACGGTCATTCCCTCGGAACGGATGTGGGGTGATTGAAACTCCTGTACATAGTTCAGAATCCATGGCGATTGCAGATAGCGGATCACATGCAGGTGCAGTTGCCAGCCGTAAGGGTTGCACAAGCTCGCAAGCGAGCAGATCCCGAGCAGCACGGCGTACCGGCGCACATTCGCCCACTCCCGCCGCACCGCGCAGAGCAGCACCAGCAGACAGAGCGTAGCCAGCCACGCAACGAAGCCGGCGTGCAGGTTGGCCCAGAGCGCCGTCAGTGGCGCAAGCAGCCATAGCCACTCGCTGCGGCACTCGCGGTCCCGGTTCAGAATCCCGAGCCCGACCGTGTAAAGCAGAATCGAGAAGACGTGTGGACGCGCCAGATAGTGCACGCTCGATGCGCTCACTGCGGCCATCGCCGCCGCCACCCCAAGCCATAGCCCAGCACCGCGGCGCAACAACCGTACCAGGAGCAGTGTCGCCGCCAGCGCCAACAGCGCGCCGCAGAACGCGGCCACTCCCGCCAACCCCTGCCGTCGCCAAATTCGCGCGAATACTACGTCGGCAAGCCACTCCCAGGCGAACCACGGCTCCCCCGGACGTGTGAAAGAGAACGGATCCGTCACCGGCGCCCGCCCTTCCGCTAGTACTATTTCACCTGTCCGTATGTGCCAACCCGTGTCCCCATCGCACAACAGCGCCTGCAAGGCGCCCGGATGCAGAAAAGCCGCCACCAGTAGCACGGCAAAGAAGATATCGGGCAGCGAAGGCAGTAGTAACCGGCTCCACACGCGGTTCGAAGCCCCGGTTTGGTTGATGGCGGACATGCGCTTCCGCTCCACATATCGGCAGCCAGCTATCTTTTGTTAGGGCATTTCGTACTGGAACAAGTACCATTGCGGCTCAGCCGCGCCAACCGCTATTGTTAAATTTCTACTCAAACATGACAATTCTTGTCCTCTTTGTGGCGCTGCAGGTGTGCGATTTAGCCACCACCCTCCTCTTCCTGCATCAGGGAGCAAGCGAAGCCAATCCGCTGGTTGCGGCCTTAATTAACACATCCCTGCACCCCGCCATTGGCGTGCTCTTTGCGAAGCTCGCCGCCTGCGCGCTCGCAACACTGGCCTGGAAATCCGATCGAACCCGCCTGCTGCGGCACGCCAACCTGTTCTACATTGCCTGCATCGGCTGGAACCTGCTGGCCATCGTCCGCATCTGAAGTTGACGTTCGCATCTGACCCCGCCGGCCCGGCCAGCTATTGCGCGATCACGTCGCGAGCCGTGGTCTGCACCGTCAGCGTGCTCGCCGAAAGTGGCACCAAGACTGTGGCGAAGTTGTACGCCACCTTTACCTGCACCGTGCTGCCCGGATGATTGTCGGGCGTCCACGTGGTGGTCACCGTCACCATGGAATTGTCCAATGCTCCGGTGTAGACTAACGCCGCTGCCTGCACGTCGGCGGCGGATGCCGCATGGCCGCTTGTGCTCCCCCGCACCGCCGCATACCGCACCGCCCGCTGCGCCGCGAAAGAAACCTCGTTGTATGCGAAGCCCAGTCGCCCGAATTCCATAATCCCCACCAGCAGCATCAGGAAGACCGCGGCCACCACCGCCGATTCCACCAGCGTGCTGCCGCGCCGTCTCCCGGAGCATGCCATGCGCCGCGCCACTTTACTGCGCCCTCATGCTGGCCTGCGACGTCACCTGCCCGGAGAAGTTCAGGGGCGCGTAGCTGAAGATCGTATGCGCCACCACCTGCGTGGTGACTTCCACATACACCAGGATCTTTCCATTCGCGCAACTACCGCTACACACAACGCTGCTCCCGTCCGTACATTTGCAGGAGCGCGTCGCCGTGGCCGTCATTCCCGCCACACCCGGCGCCGCGTTCAGCGCCGCCGCCTGCATCCCCGCGACATCCATGGCGGCCGCGGGACTGCGACTGCCGTATGCTGACCCGGCATGCGCTGCCACCGCCGCGCAGGTGGAGGTACGCAAAAGCAGCCCGAAATCCAGCACGCCCGCCAGCAGCAGCATCAGCAGCGGCGCCATCAAAGCGAATTCCACCGTCGCGATACCCCGCAGACCACCGCCGGTTGCGCCCACAGCCGTACCTGGAAGAGGGAAGCGCATACTCACTCGCTCAGCAGTGCATTCCCCTTGATCGGATTGCCCCCCGGCAGGGAAGAGTAGTCGTTGTTCAACTTGGTACCGCCGCTGAAGACCACGCTTTTGGCCACAATGATGGAGTACGGGCTCGCGGTACTGCTGCCGTTGGAGAACTTCAGGGGTGTGGTCGGCAGGTAGATCACCCCGCTCAGATTCATGGTGATGCCGCCCACAAACTGGTTCACCGCGGCCGAGACCACGCTGCGATCCTGGAACATTAGAATCCCCGCCAGCGAACCGGTAGTGGGCGCGGTGAAGCTGATATTCGCGCCGTTGCCGAAATTGAACGGCGCGTAAGCGTAGCCACCGCCGGCGCTGTTGTAGAAGGTGACGCCGCTGCCCCGCGCCGTGACGCCGCCGTTGATATTCAGCCCGCCACCTTTCAGGATGTATGTTCCGGGAGAGAACGTGACGGTGGCCCCATTGCCCAGATTCATCCCGTTGCAGTAGACCCCCGGATTGACCGTGAGTGTCTGTCCGCCGCCCGCCGTATAGTTCGTGTGGTCGCAGGCACCCACGCCGGGCGCGGCTACATAGGCCAGCGGATCGCCCGCCCGCGAGAGTCCGCCCGCCGTGGCGGCGGGCGTCATCACCGATGCCCCCACCACCGAAACCGTACCATTCGCGAAGATCGAGGATGCGGTTACGTGCGATCCGCCGCTCACCGAGATGCCGCCGAAGGACGCGATTGCGCTGGTGTTCACTGTGCCGTTGCCGCTCACCAGAAATGCCGTCGCGCTGCTCGAATCCACGTCGATGCCGCAACTCGTCTGCAACACCGCCCCATTGCTCACATTGAAAGTACCCGCCGCCGATTGGTCCAGCACGTGGACGCACGTGGTACCGCCGCCCTGGTGCGCCACCGCTCGCGACTGCAGCCCCACCGAGCCCGCGCCCACCAGGCTCATGAAGAACGTGGGAATCTGTTGCGCCACAATCACCTCCACACCGCTCACGTCGGCGGAGGAGTAGCCGCTCGAAGGGGGAGTGTTGACCGTAACCGTGACGCCGCCCGTGCCGTGCGTGAAGCCGTTGGCCGCCGCATCGGCGCGCGCCGCGCTCACCACATTCGCCGCGCCATTCATCCGGATCTCCTGCACGCCTCCGAGCGCAGCCGCATCGGCGGCAGTCTGCATCCGTGTCTTCATCAGTTCCAGATAGCCGCTATCGATCGCGAGCCCCAGAAACGCCGTGAGTATGACCGTGCAGCACAGCATCGTGACCAGAACAAAACCTCGCCGGACCGGGCTGACCTGTGGATTCGCACCGCCCATCTTCATGGCGTCCTCCATCCGCATTGTAGGCAGGCGCCGCGTAACTTACCCTCCAGGGTGTCCACGAAAAGCGAGAGAACTTCACCTGATATCGGCGGCGATTTCGACTGATTCGCCTTTTCTGCGGCTGAAGGTTCAGGTTTTGGCGGATCGCACCGATCTGAAGAGAGAGCGAGAATGCCGCCACCACATAGCCCTAGCCGCACCGTGCCCTGGAAACCACTGGTAGTCTGTCCGCAGCCCGAGGTGTACCGGCGGATGCTGGCGGTGCTGGCGGAACTCGCCGTGGAGCCGCCGCGCGGTTTCACCGAATATCCGTGCAGCGGCACCCTGGTTGGGGTTTTGGAGCAAAGCGGTTGCAACGTCTGTTTCCTGGATGCCGCCACCGATCCCGAACGGGCGCAGTTATTGATCTCCGAACTTTCCCCGTCGCTGCCGGTGGTGGTGCTACACCCGCGCAACGATGCCGATCTGATTCTCCGCTGCCTGCGGCGCGGCGCCTGCGAGTTCATCGCGGAACCGGCAGCGGAAGCCGTGCTGGGCGTCTTCGAACGGCTCGCGCGCACTCGCGCCGATGCTTCCCATCACACCTCCGGCACCGTCTACTGCGTGGTACCGGGTAAGCCCGGTTGCGGCGCCAGCACGCTCGCCGCCCACCTCGCCATCCAGATGCGCGCCGGAGGCGTGAACCCCTTGCTGCTGGTGGATGGCGACCCTCTCACCGCCAGCATCGGTTTCCAACTGAAATTGAAGCCGGAGTTTCATCTGGATGACGTGCGTCGCGATTGGGGGCGTATGGATGACGACCTGTGGTCGCGACTCACCCTCTCCGCCTTTGGCTTGGATGTGCTGGCCGCGCCCGAGGACCCCGCCACTCGCGTGGAGGTGAGCCGCCAGTTTGCCGGGGAGTTGGTGGCCTTCTGGCGCGAGCGCTATGAAGTGGTGGTGCTCGATCTGCCGGATGTGCGCACGGCCTGCGAGTGCGGCTTCGCGATGCTGGCCGACCTGCTTCTGCTCGTTACCACCAACGAACTGGCCGCGCTGCAAGCCACCAGCCGCGGACTGCAATACTTGAACGGCGCCGGCAGCGACCGCGGTAAAACCCGCCTCCTGCTGAACCGCTACACGCCCGCCACCGGCCTTAAGCGCGAGGACGTGAAGACCGCCCTCTCGCTCGACCCGTTCGCCACGCTCTGCAACGATTACGAGGGCATCCAGGCCGCCCTGCTGGATGGCAAACCGGTGCCGCAGAGTTCCCGCTTTGGCGCGAGCGTGCAGGCGTTGTGCGGCCAATTGGGGCACGGCAGCGCACCCGAACAGAGAAAGCCCTTTCGACTTACTTCATTACTCCACCGGAAATAACCGCTAACTCAGTAACAATCCAATCTCAACTCAGCGCTCAGACCGATTTCCGAATCCGCGCGCCGCTGGTAGCGTTATGTGGAAGGGAAAAAAAGATGAAAGAATCCTGTAAGCGTTTTTGGCGAGATACACAAGGGCAGGATCTGGTGGAGTACGCGCTGGCGGCGGGAATGGTCGCGGTGGCAGCGGTGGCAGCCATGCCCGCGCTCAGCACGACGGTCAGCACCGTGTTCTCTAAGATCGGGTCAATCATCAATTCAAGCGTCAATTAGTAATTCGGAAAAGGAGCTACTCAATGAAACTTACAAAGGAACGCATCTTCAGACTGTTGATTTGGAAAGATACCAGCGGGCAAGACCTCGTGGAGTACGCGCTAGCCGCGGGGTTGGTGGCCGTCGCCGCGGTCGCCTGCATGCCGGGGCTGAGCGGCACGGTCAACACCGTCTTCACCAAGATCGGTTCGATCATCAACACCAACGTCCACTAACACGCTCCGTCTACCGTGGCTGTCTCGCGGACGCAGGAACCCCATCCGCGACCCTGGGGGAAAGGCGACGGGAGCCGGAGCGAGGTGCCGCGAAGTGAGGGCAGCTTTGGACGAGTACCTCCAAAGGCTCCGCTCCCTCACGATCGCGGACCAATGGGAACGCATCTACTTTCAAGGAGTCGCTACGGGCGTCGGGTGGCCCCGCTCCCGGGGAATTGCAGCCGCGCCTACTTCCCCTGAACTGCGGGAGCAATCGCCGGCGGGGGTACCGGGGAGCCATTGCCATATTTCTCGATCCGGCGTGTCTGCATGTGATAAACGTCGCCCACCGAGAGCACATATTATGGCTTCTCCCACGGCGGATAGACACGGGTGTTGTCGTGGATTGCGACCTTCCACCGCCCGATCACCTCGAAACGGTCGCCCGTCACCATGATCGCCGTGCCCTCCGACAGCCCAACTCCAAGCAGGTTGGGATACTTCCTGATCACGGGAATGATATCGTCCCAGCGGTTGCGCGTATTGATGTGCTGATCGATCGCGACCTTGCGCAGGAAGGAAAAGCCATGTTCGTGCTCCTGTTCCGGAGTCATGACGATCTCCGAGTTCGCAATCGCTCCCCGGACCAGATAGTCGCCTTGGATCGTCGCACCGTCACCAGTGCGACGTTCGGACAGATCACCGGCGCCACGGACCCCCGCACCATGGAGTTCGCCCTGCGCATCACGTTCTAACCACCCCCCCGTTCTAACCAAAACCGGGGCAGGCGGTACGTTGCCGTCTGCCCCAGTTTGCCCGCCATCAGGCTGAAAACCACCACCGTGGTGCCTCTCCACCGCCCGCCCTCCGGCCAAAACCCGACAAAGAACTGATTCAAAATAACTTAGAGTTTGGTGAAAAGAGTGCTATTACACGGAGCAGGAGGAAACGCAGATGAAAAACAATTTCAGATTCCTGGCAGTGGCCCTGATCGCCGGAGGCACGATGTTCGCCCAACCGAGGGTTTCGATCGGGATCGGCGTGGGAGGCTACGCACCGGGTTATTACGCGCCTCCGGCTTATTCGGAAGTGGTCCCGCCGTGCCCCGGCCCGGATTATGTCTGGGTGGATGGCTACTGGGTCCCCCAAGGCGGACGCAACGTGTGGGTCCAAGGCTATTGGCGCCGCCCGTATATGGCTGCCTATCCGGTAGGTCCGCGCTACGTGGCACCACGCTACATCGAACCGCGGGGGTACAACTCATACCGCGGCTATGAGCGGGGTTACGGCGGCCAGAGTTACGGAAGCCGGAGTTACGTAAGCCGGGGCGGGGAGCGCTCCGAGCATCGCGGCGGCGGTTACCGCCGCTAAACCCTTGGAGGCCAGCTACTTCCGTGGCTGGCCTCCATCACTTCCGCAGCTGGGCACTGCCCACCCCACTGCCTGGCGGGCGGAGTAACCCATTTGGAACGAAGCCAATTTCGGCAGGCCACACGTCCCCCCCTGGCCGCCCGCGCCGCCGCGGGCAAGCGCCGTTACCCAATCGTGGCTTCGTCTCCGGCGAACTAACGCTTATTGGCGGATTCGGCCGCCATCTTGAGTTCCCGGTTCACTTCGTCGAGCAACTCTTTGGCCTTCTTGGCATGCCCTTGCATATCCCACTCGTTGGCGCTCTGAGCGGCGTTGATCTTTTCCCAAGCCTGCTGGCTCAGCCTTTGCGCCGCCGCCAGATTGGGATGGCGACCGGCGGAAATGTTCTCCTTGGGCTTCTGCGCGGTGGCGACCGCACCCATCCATAACAGACACGCTGCCGAGACAGCCAAGACTTTGTTTTTCATTCTGCTGAGTGTGAACATGCGGGAGAGTTTATCGATTCCAAGTGTTGCGCGCAAGCCACACCTCTGCCCCACCAGTGCCCCAATACGGCTGTCAGATTTGGTAATATTATATGGTCCCATAAGGCCGGATCCGTACCGGCGCAACTTATGTCATCAAGTTTAATGCTGGCACTACTGGTGAACCGTTCCCCTGCGCAACGGCTGATCCAGAACATCCTCAACAATCCGTTCGCCGGAATCCATCAGCTTGCATGGTTCGATTGGGCGATGCTGATCCCCTACTTCAGCGTGCTGATCGTACTTTCCGTCTACGGCTTACACCGTTACGATATCATCCGGACCTATTTCAAGCACAAGAAGAACGCCAGTGGCGAACCCGCACGGCGATTCGACCCGCTGCCCCCCGTCACCATACAGTTGCCGCTCTACAACGAGCGCTACGTGGTGGAGCGCCTCATCGAAGAGGTGGTCAAGATCGAATATCCGCGGGAACTGCTGCAGATTCAGGTGCTGGACGATTCCACCGACGACACCGCGCCCTTCGCCGGCGCGCTGGTCGAACGCTATCGCGCGCTCGGCTACCCGATTGAGTATCACCACCGCAGCAACCGCCACGGCTTTAAAGCCGGCGCGCTGCAAGAGGGGCTGAAGACCGCCACCGGCGAACTGGTCGCCGTGTTCGACGCGGATTTCTGTCCGCCCGCGGACTTCCTCACGCGCACCATCCACCACTTCACGGATCCCACGGTGGGCGTGGTGCAGACGCGCTGGAGCTATCTCAATCGCGATTACAACTTCCTCACCGAAGTCGAAGCCATGTTGCTCGACGGGCACTTCATCCTTGAGCACGGCGCGCGCTCCCGCGCGGGCTATTTCTTCAACTTCAACGGCACGGCCGGAATCCTGCGCGTCAAGATGATTGAAGACGCCGGCGGCTGGCAGCACGATACGCTCACCGAAGATTCCGACCTGAGCTACCGCGCGCAGCTCAAGGGCTGGCGCTTCGTCTACGTACCCGGCCTGGATTGCCCCTCTGAACTCCCGGTGGAAATGCACGGCTTCCAGGTGCAGCAATCGCGCTGGGCCAAAGGCCTGACGCAGGTAGCGATGAAGTTGCTGCCGGACATCCTGAAGGCGCCCATCTCCCGCCGCGTGAAGATGGAAGCCTTCATGCACCTCACGCCGAACATCTCTTACCCGCTGATGATCGTGCTTTCCGCGCTCATGCTGCCGGTGATGATCGTGCGCTTCTACATGGGCATCTGGCAGATGGTCTTCCTGGATCTGCCGCTGATCGCGGCATCTTTCTGGTCCATCTCGCTCTTCTATGTGGTCGCGCAGCGCGAGTTGTATCCGAAGAACTGGAAGCGTTCGGTCTTCATGCTTCCCATGCTGATGGCGGTTGGGGTCGGACTGACGATCATCAACACGCGCGCCGTGCTGGAAGCGCTCTTCGGAGTGGAGACCAGTTTCGTGCGCACCCCAAAATTCGCGATTGGCGAGCGCCCGATGAAGCTGGAGAACAAGCAGTATCGCGCACGCAGCGGCTGGCTCCCCTATCTGGAACTTGCCTTCGGGACGTACTTCCTGGGCATGGTGGTCTTCGCGATCACCACGTACAATTTCCTCTCGATTCCGTTCCTGTCGCTCTTCGTGTTCGGTTACTACTGGGCCGGCTTCTCGACCCTCTACGCCGAGCATCAGAACCGCCTGCGCTGGATGAAGGCGCAGAGCATGCAACTCGCACAACAGGCGTAAGGCGCAGGTTGGCAGGCGGAAACGCCTGCCCTACTACGTCCGCTCTACTATCCTGCCGTCGCGCATGTGCACGGTGGAGTGGCCGTAGGTCGCCGCTTCCGGATTGTGCGTGATCATCAAAATCGTCTGCCCCATGCGCTGATTCAAGTCCCGCAGGACTTCGAGCACGGTCCGCGAGTTCTCCGTATCCAGATTGCCGGTGGGTTCATCCGCCAGGAGGATCGCGGGATGGTTCACGATCGCGCGCGCAATAGCGACCCGCTGCTGTTCGCCGCCCGAAAGCGCGTTCGGCTTGTGGTCCAGCCGGTCGGCGATGCCCAACAGGCGCAGCACTTCCGTGAACTCGGGCGTCGGCTCCGGCGCCGTCCCGCCAATGTGGCGCGCCACGGCGATATTGTCGCGCGCGGTCAGATTCGGCAGCAGGTTGAACTTCTGAAACACGAAGCCCACGGTCCGCTTGCGCATGCGCGTGCGCTCCGCATCGCTCATCCGGGAAAGATCCTGATCGCCCACCACGGCGGTACCGCTGGTCGGCGAGGTGAGCGCGCCGATGATGTGGAAGAGCGTCGATTTGCCCGAGCCCGAAGGCCCGACAATCGACAGGAATTCGCCTTTCTTCACCGTGAGGTCCACGCCCCGCAGCGCGTGCACGTCCACCGTGCCCACACGGTAGGTCTTGTGCAGATCGCTGATGCGGATGATGTCGATGTTATTCATACGAGAGCGCCTCGATGGGGTCGTGCGAAGCGGCCGTCAGGCCCGGGTACAGCGCGCCCAATAGCGCGCCTACGATGGTGATGGCGCCGGCGTACAACCACCATTCGTAGACCATGATCATCGGCAGCGTGGCGGGCTTGAGCGCGTGGATGAGCGCCGCGGCGCCATAGGTCAGGCCAATGCCGCTGACCGTCCCAGCGATTCCCAGGCACAACGCTTCCGAAAGAATGATGCCGAGGATGAAGCCTTTCGACGCTCCCAGGCTTTTGAGAATGCCGATTTCGCGCGTGCGCTGGAGCACCGCCATGTACATGGAAAGTGAGACCACCAGGAAGCCGATTACCACGCCGATGCCCATCACTACGGCGATAAAGCCAGCCAGCGCGGGGATGTTGTTGACGTTGAGCAGCGAGATGAAGTCATCCATGGACTGGATCGGCACGTCGTCACCGAGCAGTTCGTGAAGATTCTTGATTACGGCCGTGACCTGTTTGGGGTCGTCGAGTTTCACGAACACCTGGCTGATGTGATTCGGATTGTCGTTGCGCGTCTGCAGGGTCTTGAGCGGCACCACGATGTGGGCCAACTTGCCGCCCTCCATGATGCCGGATACGTGCCACTTACTCTTCAGCAGTTCGATGGTGTCACCCACCTTTTTCTTGGTCTGGGTGGCGTAGAACTCATCCAGAATGATGTCGTCAGGGCGCGCGAAGCGGCCGCCGGAAACGAAGGTAAAGCCTCCGCTCATTTTGGCGAACTGGTCGTAATCGATCCCGGCCGCGCCCAGCGTCACGCCCTCGGCAGTCTGGTTATAGACGCCGGTGGCCAGTTGCACATGCGGCTGTTTGGCGATCAGCGCCACAAATTCCTCGCGCATCGGGGCGCCGTTGAGGCTGAGGAAAGAGGAGCCCTTGGGCCGAACCAGCAGGTCCGCGCCGATGCCGAGATTGCGCTTCTGCGAATCCTCGATGAAGCCGTGGCTGAGCCCGACCAGACAGAGGATCAGCGTCACCGGGACCCCAATCAGCAGGACGCTGAGCAGGCTGCGCATCGGGCGGTGCTTTAGATTTTCGTAAACAAGTTTGCCGGTCACTTTTTCTTCACTTTTCCTTTGGCGGAGGGTGCGGACGGGTTCTGCGGCAACTCGGGCGCCTGACCCACGACCTGCAGCGTTGTGCCTTCGGGCTGTTCCAGAACGAACTTGTCCGCGGCGACTCCCTTGTTGATATCCATCTTCAACACATTGATGACGACCGCGTATTCATCCTGCGGGCGGTTGATTTCGATGTGCTTGGGGAAGGCGACATTGTCGTAGGCCTTCCAATCGCTATAGCGCGCGTCGGTGAGAATGTTGCCCTTGGCATCGAAGAGAAACTGGCGCGCGATGGTGAGCGTATAGCGGTTGAACCAGATGCTGCGGGTCAGTTGCAGTTGGCCGTCCGCGCTCTCACGGACAACCGGGATGATGTAGTAGGCATTGTCCTCGTCGGTCAGGTTCATGAGCAGCACTTTTTCCGATTTCGCATCGATCGGGCGGACCAGCATGGCATCCAGAAAGTGTTGAGGGCGCAGGTTTTCGAGTTTGTTCTCGCTCGGTTTCTCCATCTGGTTCTTGCCCACTAGAAAGCGGTTCTTGCTGGGCAGGTAGAGCCGGAAATCAACGCCGTCGGACGCCATGTCGAAGGCCTTGCTGCGCACCACCGGGTAGAGGCCGATCAGGCGGATCTCAGAAGGCTTGCGAAAGAGCACATAGGCGCGGCATTCCGGGTACTCGGTAATCTTGCTCTTTTCGGTGGTGCCCTTGGCGGGGATCATATCGACTTCGGCGTTGAAATCGCGCACCGCTTCGTACTGCCGCACCAGGCTTTCGAGCAGCGTCTGGCGGTCCGCGATGAGCAGCGGTTGGGTATTGCTGGCGCCCTTGCGCGCAATCAGGCGGCGGCGCGCCACGCAGGAGGCGGACCCGGCCGAGAGCAGGCAGACGAAGAGCAGCGCAACATGGACGCGGCGGAACGGCATCAATTCATTGTAGGCAGCGAATGAAGCAGCGTGTCAATTCACGCTTTCCCGGAGTCTGTGTTACACTACGAGTATTCACGGATGGGCCTGTGGCGCAGTTGGGAGCGCGCTTCCATGGCATGGAAGAGGTCAACGGTTCGAACCCGTTCAGGTCCACCAAAACAACTTGTATATTTCTGCCACTGCTGTCGATTCCAGCGTTGGAGGTCGTCTGTGTGAATCAAGCTGCGCTCGACTTCAGTTCTTCTCGAATGAT
>CAIRBY010000551.1 GCA_903876865.1 uncultured Acidobacteriia bacterium | reverse complement strand
GGTGATAGCCTCGCGGCTCGCCGCCACGTCGCGGATGGTCTGGCTGATCTCCTCTTCGGTGAGGGAATCGAGCGATGATGTGGCCTCGTCGAACACCAGCAATTGCGGCTTGCGCAGGAGCGCGCGTGCGATCGATAGGCGCTGCTTTTCGCCACCCGATACTTTGATGCCACCCTCCCCGATGACCGTGTCCAGACCGCGATCGGCTCGGCCCAGCAGGCTTTGCACGCTGGCCTGGCCAAGCACCTGGAGGCATTCCTCGTCGGTTGAATCGGGGCGGACGAAGCGCAGATTCTCGCGAATCGAGCCGCTGAACAGTTGGGCGTCCTGCGTCACGAAGCCAATCCGCTCGCGCAGCGGCTCGATATCGATCTGGTCTTCCGCCACGCCGTTGTAGTAGATGTGGCCGGACTTGGGCCGGTACAGGCCCACCAGCAATTTCACCAGTGTGCTCTTGCCTGCGCCCGAAGGGCCGACGAACGCGATGGTCTCTCCGCTGCTTACCTGAAAAGAGATCTCGCGCAGAGCCGGCGACGAAGCCGATTGGTGTTGGAAGGTGACGTGGTCAAACTTCAGTTCCTCCAGGAAATCCACTGCGACCGGATGGGCCGGGCGAGGCTCCGGCGGCAGGCTGAGAATCGCTTCGAAGTTCTGAAGCGAGACCTCGGTCTCGCGGTAGACGTTGATTACGTTGCCCAACTCCTGCAGCGGTCCGAAGATGAAGAACGAATAAATGAAGAGAGAGAAGAACTGCCCCACGGTGATGCGCTGCGTGAAGATCAGGTACAGCATGAGGAAGAGGATCGATGTGCGCAGCATGTTGACGCAGGTGCCCTGAATGAAACTGAGGCTGCGCAGGTAGCGGACCTTCTTCAGTTCCAGCTTGAGGATTTTGGCCGTGGTCGCATTGAGGCGCGCGATCTCCTGCTGCGCGAGCCCCAGGCTCTTGACGAGTTCGATGTTTCGCAGGGATTCGGTGGTGGCTCCAGCCAGCGCGGTGGTTTCGCGCACGATCAACTTCTGGACCTCTTTGATCTTGCGGCTCAGCACCGAACTGAGCCCGCCCAGGAGCGGCACTGTCAGCAAATACGCCGGAGCGACGGACCAGTGCACGCGCGCGGCGTAGATCATCACGAAGACCAAGCCGATCAGTGTGGTGAAGACCAGGTTCACTGATGTAGAGATCAGTTTCTCAACGTCCGTGCGAACTTTCTGCAGCTTACCCAGAGTCTCGCCGCTGCGCTGATCTTCAAATAGTACGTAGGGTAATTCCAGCGAATGGCGGATGCCATCGGCATAGATGCGCGCGCCAACCTGCTGCGTGATCAGGTTGACGCAGTAATCCTGGAAGTTCTTTGCCACGCGCGAAACGAAGGCCACGCCGACGGCTGCGCCCAGGAGGACGGTGACCCCGCGTAGAAACTGCCCGCTCGAGTACTCTTTGTAACGCGTGGCGTAGGAATCGATGATATGGCGGAAGATCAGCGGGTCCAGCAGGGAAAAAACCTGGTTGATTGCCGCCAGCAGCAATGCCGCGAGCGCCAGTTTCCAGTAGTCCCTCAGATACCCGTAAAGAATGCGCATCCCACCATTGTCGCTCGAAGCGGGCGGGACTTGATGCGCATCAGACCATCAGGAATCCGCCATTCACTTCGATGGCCTGACCTTGGATGAATCGCGCCCCATCGGAGCAGAGGAAGATGATGGCATCGGCCACTTCTTCGCTGGTGCCCAGGCGGCCCATTGGTGTGGCTGCCTTCACGCCGTTCAGCATCTGTTCGGTGGAGAAGGTGCGGTGGTAATCGGTATCGATCGTGCCGGGCGATACGGTATTGACGCGGATTCCGGAAGGGGCGAACTCCTTCGCCATATTCTTCGTCATGGCGGAGAGCGCCGCCTTGGATGCGGCATAGCCGAGCGCCCCGAGTCCGCCGCCGTTGCGTGCCGCGACCGAGGAGATGTTCACGATTGCGCCATACTTGCGCGCCACCATGCCGGGCAGCACCGCCTGTGCGATAAAGAACGCGCTGGTAAAATTGAGGTACAGGACCTGCTCCATCAACTCGGGTGTGAATTCCAGCACACGCGAGCGGCGTACCAGAGAGCCGGCATTGTTGACCAGGATATCCACGTCGCGGCCCTTCAGCCATGCGGTGAGAGTGTTGACGCCTTCGGGGTGGGAGAGATCCGCCTGCACGATTTCTCCACTGCCACCGGCGGCTTCAATCTCTTTCACCACCTGTGCCGCGGCATCGCGCCGGCTATTGTAGTGAACGATGACGTGCGCGCCGCCGGCGCCAAAGGCAATGGCCGCCGCCGCGCCGATTCCGGCGCTCGCGCCCGTGATCAGAACTACCTGGTTCTTGAATTCTTCGCTGTTCATCGGATGTCCTTGCAAACGTTTCCTATTTTCCGCGTCCGCGGCGCGCTTGTCAACTTTCGCGGCGAATCCGGGGCAAATGGGCACCCATCGCGGACGGACTGAAATACCAGCTAGGATGTACTAAGGAGAAACGCCATATGCCCACGCAGAGCTTTGAAAATCACGCCAAGACAGTCCCGGCCTTCCACTTTGTGCTGTTGCCCATCCTTCTGTTGACCTTCATCGGCTCGTTGGTGAATCTATACCACTCATTGGACGACCACACCAGGCTGTACAGCGCCGCCCTGATCGTGGTCCTGACATTCTGCATGATCATCACCGCGTTTTGCGCGCGCGTGTTCGCGTTGATGGCGCAGGACCGGGCCATTCGCGCCGAAGAGAACCTGCGCCACTTTGCGATGACCGGCAAGTTGCTGGATTCCCGGCTCACCGTGAAGCAGATTGTGGGCTTGCGATTTGCCTCCGACGCCGAGTTTGTCGCCCTCGCCGCCAAGGCTGCGAACGAGAGCATGTCCCAGAAAGATATCAAGCAGGCCGTCAAGAACTGGCGCGCCGACGAGTACCGGGTCTGACACCATGCGCGTACTCCTGGCCGATGAATTCGAACAGTCCGGGCGAGATCAGCTGCTGGCCATGGGCTGCGAGGTGCGCTTTGCGCCCAAGTTGAAGGATGAGGCGCTGGTGGCCGAGGTCGAAGCCTTCCGCCCCGATGTGCTGGTGGTGCGCTCTACGAAAGTGCCGGAGGCGGTGCTTGCCGCCGGTGCATTGAAACTCGTGGTGCGCGCCGGAGCAGGCTACAACACCATTGATGTGGCTGCGGCTTCGCGCCGCGGAATTTATGTATCCAACTGCCCCGGCAAGAACTCCATCGCCGTGGCCGAACTGGCCTTTGGCCTGATCCTCGCGCTGGACCGGCAACTTGCCGACAACGTGCTGGCGCTGCGCGAGGGACAATGGAACAAGAGCGGCTTTTCCAAGGCTCGGGGCCTCTTCGGACGCAGGCTCGGGCTGATCGGCGTCGGGCAGATCGGCCGCGAGATGGTCTCGCGCGCCCATGCCTTCGGTCTTCCCGTCGTGGCCTGGAGCCGCAGCCTGACTCCGGATTCCGCGGCCGCGCTCGGTGTGCAGCGGGTAGATTCACCGCTGGAGGTGGCGGCATCCGCGGCTATCGTCAGCATCCACGTAGCGCTCAACGCCGCGACGCGGGGTCTGATCGGCGCGGAGTTCTTCGCCGCCATGCAACCCGGGGCATACTTCATCAATACTTCCCGCGCGGAGGTGGTGGATCAGCAGGCGCTGGCCGCCGCCATCGAAGAGAATGGAATTCGCGCGGGTCTGGATGTCTTCGCGGGCGAGCCTTCCGGTGGCACCGGCGAGTTTACGGATTCGATCGTCCACCACAAGGGCGTCTATGGCACGCACCACATCGGCGCGTCGACGGAGCAGGCGCAGGAAGCGATCGCCGCCGAGACGGTGCGCATCATCCGCACCTTCCGCACCACGGGGCACGTGCCCAATGTGGTGAACCTCGCGCGCAGCACGCCCGCAACCTGCGCGCTGGTGGTTCGCCATCTGGATAGTCCCGGAGTGCTGGCAGGTGTGCTCGATTCCATCCGCCTGGCCGGCATCAACGTGCAGGAGATGGAGAACATTATCTTCGAGGGTGCTGAAGCCGCAGTGGCCCGCATCCATCTGGAGAGTGCTCCGGATGCGGATGTGCTTGCGCGTGTCGGGGCCTCCAGCCCGCATATCCTGGAAGTGAGCGTTATCCAGCTGTGAGCAAGGAGCGTCTGCTCTCGGAACCCGCGCCGCCCGCCGATGCGCGTCTCGCTTACGGGCCGCATGTGAGCCAGTTTCTGGAGTTTCGCCGTGCGCGGGTGCCGGGCATGCGTCCTCTGGTCATCATGATTCACGGCGGCTTCTGGCGCGAACGCTTCAATCTGCTTTACGCCGGGCATGCCTGCGCCGCATTGTCTGAGGCCGGCTTCGTCACCGCGAATCTGGAGTATCGCCGCGTCGGCGAAGCCGGTGGTGGTTGGCCTGGGACGTTGGAGGACATCCATGTGGCAGCCGCCTTCGCTCGCCGGCACGCCGCGGAGTTCGGCGGAGATTCCGCGCGCTGTGTGGCGATGGGCCATTCCGCCGGTGGCCACCTCGCGCTCTGGCTTGCCGCCGAAATGCAGGACCTCTCCCGCATTGTCGCGCTGGGACCCGTGGCCACGTTGCATCAACTCCTGAGCGATCGGGCCACGGTGGATTTCCTCGGCGGCACTGCCGATGAAGTTCCGGAACGCTACGCTCACGCCGACCCCGCGCGCCCCAGCTGCGTACCTCGCGTCATCATTCACGGCACAGAGGACGAGAGCGTGCCGATCGCCTTCAGCCGCGCCTACGCAGCGCCGGCGCAGCTGATCGAGGTTCCGGGGGCGGACCACTTCGCGGTAATTGATCCGCTACATCCGGCGTGGTTGCGTGTGCTGGAGCAGGTGCGGCGCGTGGAGGCGTAATGGATTCTCGCGCGCGCCAGTGGAGTCGCACCGCCTGGGCAATGGCGGCGGTATTTGGCAGCCTGCCGCTGGCGAGTTGGATCTTCCTGGGAGGCTGGGGTTTTGAGGGCGCGGGCGAACTGGCTTGCCTCTGCGCCATCATTGCACTCTACCTGACGCTCCGCAGCCGGCGCCTGCGGGCACTACCGGATTCCGCTACGATGCTGGAAGAGGCTAGCCTGCTGGCTTCCACCGGTCGCGCGGACCGGGCGATTGCGCGCCTCACCCGCGCACTGCAACTCGACCCGTCCCTGTGGCAGGCCCTGCAATATCGCGGCGAATTGCGGATGCGCGAAGGAGAGACGGTGGTGGCCGCGATCGAAGATTTCACAGCCGCTCTCAAGCTTGCGCCAGCCGAGGCCCACCTCTACGAATTACGCGCCCGAGCGCACGCATTGCTGGGTGAGGAGTCCATCGCCGCCGAAGACTTCGCCACCGCGGCCCGCCTGCGTTCTACATCGGCACCGCCAAACTAGCGGAAGCCGGTAGGGCAGGCGCTTCCGCCTGCCCACTCTTCTGCCATGGTTCGCACACGAACTGCTCGCCCTGCCTAGCTTACCGGCGTCGCGGACTGCCGAAGCTGCGTCCCGGACTGCGCGGCGCCGAGGGCCGGTATGGTGTCGGCGCCGGACGGTACGAACGCGGAGCCTGCGGCGTCGCCTGCGGTTGCGGCGAACTTCCGGCGCCGAATTTACGCGGGCTGTGATCCGCGTTCGGATCCTTCGCTGCCGGCGTGGCGTAGTTGGAATCGCGGTAGCCGCCGGCCTTGCTCGCGTACTTGGAATCTTTGAACCCGCCGCCCTTGGCAAAGGTGCTGCTCGAATATTGTTGCTGCGTCGCCGTGCCGCTGGTGCCGTATTTCGGCGCCTGTGTCTGAGGGTCGCTGCCGTAGTAGGTCTGGTTGCGCGTCCGGTAGGTGTAATACTGTTCGTACTCGTAGCGGCCGTAGGGACGGTAGTCGCGATGGAAGAGCAGGTCGCGCATCAGCGCGTACTGGCCGTAGAAGACCCAGAAACTGTTGCCTCCGCTGCCTTCCCAATGCCCGTACTGATTGCTTTGACCGTACGGCGCGATGTAGGCCAAGCCCGCCGGCTGCGCTGTCTTTTCGCTTTCGGTATCGTACTTGCCGGCCGGCTTATGTTCGATGGCCATGCCCAGGTTCTTTTCCTGAGCCTCGTATTGCGCCTTCGAGACGTCCACCCATTTGTCATCGCTGGTCGCCGTGCTGCTTTTTCCGGTTGCGTCGGATAGTTGGGTAGTGACGGTCTTGATTTTCTGGTCGTAGGACTTGTTGCCGCCGGAACCGCGCACCTCCATGTCTTCGAGAATCTTGTCCCAGCTCTGATACAACTGCCCCGAAAGCGTCTTCAGTTGTTCGGCCTGTTTGGGAAGTTCGGTCGCGGAAGTCTTAAGCGTATCCGCCGCCGGGAAGAGCGTGGCGAAATCGACCTTCGTATATTCGTTGGCGGCAGCCGCCCGGCGCGCATCCGCCGTGGAGTTCCACGCCTGATCGCCCCGGCTCACCAGGTCGCGGGCACTGGCCAGGCGCGAATCCAGGTCGCCCTTCTTGGCGGGCCAATCCGATTCGGCCTTCTGAATCGCGGTTGCGAGCGCGGCCAGATCCACGGAGTGCAGCGCCTTGTAGTCGCGCTCCATGTCCTGCGCTTCCTGCGGCAGGTGCTGCTTCAATTCGATCCAATGGGCGGCGTCTTTGCGAACCACGTCCGCATCAGCCACTGCGGCGGTGCGGGTCTGCTTCGCGTGCGAGATCAGGCGTTCGGCCTCTTCCTTATCCCGCTTACGATTCTGCTTTTCCAGCTTCGCCAGTTGCTCCAGGTCCGTCGACGCCGCACCCAGCCAGCGTTCGGCGCGCGTGAGGCGATCCGTATATCCTCGCGCAGAGGGCAGGGCACTGAAGAGCGCCGCCTCCTTCGTCAGATCCCCGCTGACTTCGTCGCGATCCGCTTTTAGCTGCTGTTGCGCCGCGGTGAACTCCTTGCGCTCAGCGGCGATCTGCGCTTTCACTTCGCGCGGCAGTCCATCCAGCCCCGCGAAAATCACAACTATTATCGCGACGGTCAACAGCACCGCCAGTATCCGTAACGATGACTTGCTCATTTTGTATGCCTGCGAGTTGTATGGCTGCGAGTTGTATGCTTGCGAGTGCCTGTTTACGACTTACGGTAAACCGTAATGTCTCCCGCGTTCACCCATGTGGAGAGGATCACGGTGAAGGGCTCGCCCTCTGCCTTGCGTATGCCCAGCAGGCGCTTGCCGTCCTGCGTGAAGAACTCCCAGTAGTAGAAGCCCGTCGGAGTTGGCTGGTTATCGCGCCACGCCTGCACTTCGCGGCTAATGCGGTACATCCAGGTTGCCCCGTCGAAATCAAAAGAATCGGCGGGATTTTGCCGTTCGTCGATCTGCGCGAGATCGTCTTCGCTCAGCCCGAGGTCTTCCAAAGTGATGCGTCTGGGATCGGCATGGAGATAGACTTCGATCTCCTCATCGCCGCCCACTCGCACCGTGACGCGGCGGTTCTGATAGGAGCCGCCAAGCTCCACCCAGGTGCGCGAACCCGCATCCATGCGCGTGCCGCGGTCTACCGTATAATCCAGGTCGGTCATCTGATCGCCGGCGCCCGCCACGGAGAGGACATCTCCGGTGCGGGCGTCGCTCACGGTCAGATTGGCCAGGTCTTCCACCGGTGCGGCGGGTACTGGCTTCGGGTCTTTCTTGAACAGGTTCATAAGAACAATCACCAGTAGCGCTCCCAGAATGACAACCAGCGTGAGTGTGAGCATGTGAGTATCCAGGAAGAGCGCTCCGCCTTTTACGCTTCAGCCTTTTCGCCCGCGCGCGTGCTGCTGGAAAGCCCGCCGCCCGGTGAGGGAAGTTCCTTGGGGATGTAGGGCGGGGGAATCGCGTTCTTCTGCTGCCGTTCCGCCTTCAGTGCCGCCAGTTCGCTATCCACTCCGCCATGCGTGCCCAACTGCGCGAACTCCTTTTCCAGGTCGTTGTCCGTGCCGGCGCTCGCCAACTGGTCGAATGCCTTGGCTGTGGCTTCTTCTTTGCTGACGGTTTGTTCGAAGCGATTCAGCTGGGCGAAGGCGTTGTCCGCGCTGCCGACTCCCGCCATCGCCTCGCTGACCTTGCGCTGCGCTACGGCGGCGTTCTTGCGCGCCACCAGCGTGCCCGCGGTGCGTTCGCCATCATCGATCTTGCGCTTCAGATCGCCTACCTGTTGCTTCAGTTTCTCGCTCGTGGCCTGCGCGTTGTCCACCGCGGTCTTCATCGAGTTGACCTGCGTGTCGCACTCCGCCTTCTTGGCCAGTGCCTTCTTGGCGAGGTCTTCATTGCCCGCGTCCAACGCCATGCCGGCGCGGTCTTTCCACTCCTGCGATTGGCGCACGTACTTGTCGTACTCCGCCTGCAGGCTGTTGTAGTTGCTCATTGCCATCGCGCTCGCGCGGACGACGTTGTTCAATTCCGTCTTCATGTCCGCGACGGTTTGCCGTACGGTCGCTTCGAAGTTCGCGTCTTCCAACGCATCTACACCGGCGTTGGCCTGGCCCCGCGCCACCCGGCCTACTCGAGAAAAAATGTCCGAAAGGAATGCCATATCGTCTCTCCTTATCTCTCCGCTCTCAGGCAGCCAGGCCGCTCACTACGCGCCGCGCCGTCATTACGTCCACCAACAGGAAATGCACGCAGCTCAGGACATCGTCCTCGTCTTCCGCTCCCATATCCTGGATCTTGCAGAAGTTGTTCAGCGTGACCGTCACGTTGCCGTTCAAGGCATCGTAGAGCTGGAAGCTCGACGTGCTGATCCCGTTGTCAGAGGCCAGCATGCTCGCCATGATCTCCGGCGTGATCGCGGCTCGCGTGACGGTAATGCAGGGGAGCGTCAAAAACAAAATATCGCCTTCCAGCACGGCTTGAATGGTGACGCCACTATCCACTTCGCGAATCTTAATCGTGGAGGGGGCGGGTTCCGAAACGTCGTATCCCTGCTCCGCCAGGATCGTGTGTATCTGGCCCAGGTGTGGGCTGGTTGTGGGTGTCATAGGATTGGGCAACTTTTACTCCTCTATGATTACGCGTTCCGGCCCCAAAGTGTTCCCGGTGGTTTGCCTGAACAATCGCAATCTGCAATCCAATATATTGCAATATGTGATTGCCTGTCAAGCGGAAAATTGCAGTATTCCGGACTCAACATTTTGCTGGCCTCTCAGCGGTTGAACTTCAGGTCTTCCTTGAATGCTTCGAGCGTGTTGTACACAATCGGGCAATAAGTGGCCCGGTCGATGAACTGCCACATACGGCTGGCAATCGAACCGTTGCCGCGGACCATGTGCGGGAACTTCTGGCACGATTCCGGACGTGCTTCATACACCGTGCATTCATTGCCGTTCAGAAACACGCAGCCGGTCTTTTTGTCGCGATGCAAGACGAGTCCCTCCTCGCCGCCATCCACCACATAGTCTGCCTGGATGCGTGATGGTTTAACGCGGAAGTGCTTCGCCAGTCTTTCGATGTCTCGCTCGGTAACCTTCGCCGTGGCCACGCGGCAGCAGTTGGCGCAGGTAGTGCAATCGATCGCGTTCTCGATTGTCTCGGCGGTCCGCCGCAGAATCCGGTCGGAATAATCGCGAGACTTCATGTGGATGCGCAGGCGGGTATTCTCCGCGCGTTTCTTTTCCCCAAGAATTTTGATCTGTACGAGGTCTGTGATCACTTATAGCCGTTTCGCGACGACGAGCGTAATATCGTCCGCTTGTGGAGCGCCCGCGGTGAATTCGGTAACCGCCTGTATCACGGCCTGCACGATTTCAGTCGCGGGTTTGGTGCGGTTGGCCTGGAGTACCTCGATGAAGCGTTCCTCATCGAACTCCTCGTAGGCGATGTTGTTGGCTTCGGTCACGCCGTCGCTGTAGAGCACCAGCATGTCACCCTGTTCCAATTTGGCGTGCATCTCGCTGTAGGGCGCGATGGAGAGAATGCCGAGCACGGGGCCGCCGCCCGGCAGCATCTCTGCCTCGCCATTGGCGCGCACGATGATGGGCGGGTTGTGCCCCGCGTTGGCATAGGCGAGCTCGCCCGTGGCCACGTTGAGGATCGAGAAAAAGAACGTGATGAAACGGTTGGACGGGCAGTTGGCGCAGGTCGCCTTATTGATCCGCGTCATGAATGTGGCCAGGTTCTGAGCGTCTTCCGCGAGTACCTGCACGCGCGCGTGCAGTGCCATCATCATCAGCGACGCTGGCATACCCTTGCCGGAAACATCGCCCAGCGTGAGCGCGACGCGGCCATCCGGATACTTGAAGAAATCATAGTAGTCGCCGCCCACCGTGCGGCAGGCAAGGTTGAAACCCGCGAGTTCGGCGCCGGGAACTTCGGGCGCCTTGGCGGGCAGCATGCGGCCCTGAATTTCGGCTGCCTGCGAGAGATCGCGCGCCATGATGCGTTCGGCCTGCTCCACTTCGGCGAGGCGCGCGTTTTCGATGCGGATGGCCGCGATGTTGGCCATCACCGTGAGCAGGCTCAGATCGTCTTTGGAGAATTCGCGCAGAATGAACGGCGAATCCAGGTAGATCAGGCCGATGATACGCTCCTTGGTCTGTAACGGCGCCGCCATCATAGTGTGCACTTTCTGTTCCACGATGCTCATGCGGCCTTTGAAGGCATCGTCCAACTGCGCGTCGCGCACCAGAATCGACGACTTTTCATGCAGCACTTTGTCGCGGACCGCGGTGCTGATGCGGAAGCCATCGCCCTTATGGGCCTTGGGAACGAGTGTGTCCCCCTCGAGGATCATGAGGACGCCTCGCTGCGCATTCACGGCCTGGATCGCCAGATCCAGAATCACCGGGAAGAGCTCATTCAACGGCCGGTTCTCGCTCAGTTCCTGCCCCGCCCGAATCAGCGCCTGCAGCGGTGCGGAAGTCTTGGCGCCGCCGCGTTCAATTGCGAGCGTCTGGTTAGACAGTGCCCCTTCCAGGCTGGTCACCACGGTCGAGGTGGTTGGTGAAGAGGTCTCGTTGCCATCGAAGACCACCACTTTGGCTGCGTCGTCCGCGCCCGGTTCATACACAATCACCAGGTGCCCGGCGGTGACGCGGTCACCCGGGCGCAAAATCAGGCGCGCCTTGAGCGGGATATTGTTGACGAACGTACCGTTCTTGCTGCCAAGGTCCTGTACCGTCCAGTCTTCGCCCTCGGGTTCGAAGGCAAAGTGCTGGCGAGAGAGTCCGGCATCCTCCGGAAACGAGAGTTCCGCGGTGCTGGAACGGCCGATGGAGATGCGGGATCCGGTGAGCGGAACGGTTTTCGTCTGCCCGTCTGGACATTGGATGAGGAGTTCACGAGACATGAGCGGTCCTTTTACACGAGGGGTGACCCACCTATTATACGGTGTGTTAGCCTACGCGCATGCGTTCTCTTCTCTGGTTGTTGGCTTCGGCCGCTCCTCTGTTGGCCCAATTGGCGCCGCCGAATGACGCCGGCTTCGCGCTGGGACACGTGCACCTGATGGTGGAAGATCCCGAGGTGCAGAAGAAACTCTGGGTGGGTGTATTGGGTGCGGAAGTGGTGCACGCCGGAACACTGGAAATGTTCAAGCTGCCCGGCATTTTCGTGATTGTCGGGAAGGCGCGCACCGCGCCCACGGGCGGCATGGTCGGGTCTATGGTGAACCACTTCGGTTTCACCATGAAGAGTTACGGCGAGATGAAATTACGGCTGGCGGCGGCCGGGCTGACCTTTGTCTCGGAAAACCCAACGACGAAACAGTTGATGGTGGATTTCCCGGATGGGATTCGAGTGGAGTTCACCGAGGAAGCGTCCATGAAGGGCGATCTGCAGATGCATCACATTCACTTGTCCACGCCGGATATGGAGGCGCAGCGCTCGTGGTACACGAAACTGACGGGAGGCAGGCCGGGAGAGCGCGGCGCGTTTTTCGCGGTGTTCCTGCCGGGCGGGGAAGTCGATTTCCGCAAGGCGCCCGCGGCCGAGGCTGCGACCAAAGGCCGCACCCTGGATCACATCGGTTTCGAGGTCAAAGGACTGGAAGCCTTCTGTAAGAAGCTTGAGGCGCAGGGCTTCAAACTCGAGTCGCCTTACCGTGAAGTGCCCCAACTCGGCGGTTTGAAAATCGCCTTCCTGGTGGACCCGGAGGGCACCCGCATCGAATTGACGGAAGGGTTCGGCGGAGCCAATCCGGTCTGGAAAGCGGACCGCCGGTAATCTGTGATAAGTTGGGCCTCAACCATGAACGTGACGACGGTCATTCCACGGATTGAACTCTTCGAAGGGCGCGTGCCCTATATGTATCGCTGCACGGGCGGCGATGTCACGGTTGGAGTCGGCCATGCGATGCTACGCGCGGCGGATGCGGTGAAGCTCTCCTGGAGTATTGCCGGCCGCCCCGCTACTGCGGATGAGATTACGTCGGATTGGAACCGTGTGGCCGCCGCGGAGATTGGCAAAGTCGCGTCGGCATACCAGGCTCTCACACAATGCCGCATGAGCGATGACGATATCGACGCCCTGCTTGCCGCCGATGTGGATGCCTTCACCGCTCAACTGGCGCGCGCCCTGCCGCACTGGAATTCGTATCCCGAAACCGCCCAGGAAGCGCTCTTCGATATGGCGTTCAATCTCGGCCTCGGCGGGCTGAAGAAGTTTCCGCATATGCTGGCCGCGGTGGATGCGGGCCAGTGGGAAGTTGCCGCCGCTCAGTGCCACCGGCAGGGAATTGGCGATACGCGCAACCAGCAGACCGCCAATCTCTTCCTCGAGGCAGCCGGCCAGTAACTCTGGCGCCTCGCGCCTCGTCAATACTGCTACCGGTACCTACCCGTGGGACGAAACTTGCAGATACGGCTCGCAGTCACAGTAGTGGTGCTGCTGGTGGGTTCTTTCGGCCTGCTCGCGCAGCGCGGCGGCGGTGGTGGCTCCTTCGGGCGGGGCGGGGGAATCCGTCACGCCGAAGACGAACCCAAACCGGAGTTTCCCACCGATGCCGAATTTCACTTCATCCGCACTGAGTATCGCGACCTGCCGCAGTTCCAGCGCCGCTTCGGTTTCGCCTCTCGCAACGCCACCGGCCAGGGCTGGTGGATGGTGGACTGGCCTGATGCCGACGAGCACTTTTCCATGGGCGTGCAACGCCTCACCCGCGTCGCCACGGGCGATCCCCGCCACCTCGGACTAATGGACCCGCACCTCTTCGACTACCCCTGGATCTACGCGACCCAGGCCGGATATTGGGCTCTGACGAATGCCGAAGCCGCGCGCCTCGGGGAGTACCTGCGCCGCGGCGGCTACCTCGTGGTGGACGATTTCTGGGGACCCGAACAGTGGGAGATCTTCCGCATGACGATGGATCGCGCATTGCCCAACCGGCCGATTGTCGAGATCGCGCTCAGCGATTCCGTCATGCACGTGCTCTACGATATCGAAGCCAAGGATCGCACCTTCATCCCCGGAACCCGCCATCTGCGCCGCGGCGCCAACGGCACCATCGTGCAGCAGCCCGCCGGCAGCGCTCCCGCCTGGCGCGCCATTACCGACGAGCACGACCGCATGGTGGTCGCTGTCAACTTCAATACCGATGTGGGCGATGCCTGGGAGTACGCCGATTCACCCGATTATCCCGAGCCGATGACGACCCTCGCTTACCGCTACGGTGTTAACTACCTGATCTATGCCATGACCCACTAGTAGGGCAGGCGTTTTCGCCTGCCAACTTCTTGTTCGTGCCAGGTTGGCAGCCGAAAACACCTAGCCTAGAGCGGGCGCGGCCGTGACTAGGTCCACGGTTGCTACCGGACGGTCCATTCGGCCTGCCGGAGCCGTTCCCAGGTGGCTTCCAGCGTCTCTGGCAGCACGCGCGTTTCCCCGGTAACGGTCATGAAGTTGGTGTCGCCGGTCCAGCGCGGAAGGATGTGCATGTGGATGTGGCTGGCAATTCCGGCGCCGGCGCTCTGGCCGATATTCATGCCGAGGTTGACGCCATCGGGACGGTAAATTGCGCGCAGATGCTTCTCCGCCTCCTGCGCCAGCCGGATCATCTCCAGCAGCGCCGGTTCCGGCAGATCCTGCAACGTGGAGACGTGCAGGTAGGGAACCACCATGACGTGTCCGTTCGTATAAGGAAACCGGTTGAGGATCACGAAATTGTACGCGGCGCGATGGACGATCAGCGCTTCGCGGTCATCCGTGGCGGCAGATGCCCCACAGAACACGCACCCCACCGGTGCGCCGGCTTTCGTGACGTAGTTAAATCGCCAGGGAGTCCAAAGATAATCCACGTCAGGCGGTAGGTGTGGGTTCGGGTGCCGGTGCCGTCGGAGCCACGGGAGTCGGGGAGTTGTTGACCACGTCTTTCAATTCCTTACTGGGTTTGAAATAAGGGATCTTCTTGGCAGGTACTTCGACGCGTGCGCCCGTCTTGGGATTGCGGCCAATGCGGGGCTGGCGCTGGCGGGTGCGGAAACTTCCGAAACCGCGGATTTCAATCTTGTCGCCCGTGCGGAGGGATTTTACGATGCTGTCGAAGATTGCCTCCACGATCACCTCGGATTCCTTCCGGGTCATCTCGACCACGCGGGAGACTTCTTCAATCAGATCGGCCTTCGTCATCGCATTCTCCTGGTTTCTAAACAGATTCCAAACTAGTTATGAATCCGCAGTATCTCTTGAATTTACTTCTATTGCAAGTTCCTATTCGTGGCCCCGGTCCTTTAAACTCATGACTTCTTCGATGGTTGTGGTGGCTGCCGCCGCCTGGCGCTGGTAATCCTCCAACCGGTTCTTTTCTTCGTCGGCGGTTACGGCACGCAGGCTAAGGCCGATTTTCTTCTCCGCCTCGCTCATCTTGATGATTTTGAAATCGTGTTCCTCGCCAATCTGAATGGGCGGACCCTCTCCGGTGCGCCGGCCCACGAAGCCCGGCACCTCCGAGAAGTGGCAGAGTCCCTCGACGCCTTCGGCAAGTTCCACGAACGCGCCGAAACTGGCCAGCCTGCAAACGCGGCCATGGACGGTATCGCCCGCCTGATGGGTCTGGAAGTAGCTCTCCCAGGCATCCGGCTGCAACTGCTTGATCCCGAGCGAAAGACGGTGCGACGCCGAATCGATATTGAGGATCACGGCCTGCACGATCATGCCCTTTTTCAGAATCTCGCTCGGATGCTTGACCCGCTTGGTCCAGGAGAGATCACTCACGTGAACCAACCCGTCGATGCCCTCTTCGATCTCGATAAAGGCGCCGAAATCGGTCATGTTGCGCACCCGGCCTTCCACCACGCTGCCCACGCTGTAGCGGCTATCGATGGTGGTCCAGGGATTCGGTTCCAGTTGCTTGAGCCCGAGCGAAATACGGCGGTCCTTGGAATGGACTTCCAGCACCACGGCTTCCACCTGATCGCCCGCCTTCACCACCTTCGACGGATGCTTCATGCGCCGCGACCAGGTCATCTCGCTGATGTGGATGAGGCCTTCGACACCGGCTTCGAGTTCCACGAAAGCGCCGTAGTCGGTGACGTTGACCACGCGGCCAATCACGCGCGTCTGGATCGGGTAGCGGTCCGGCACGGTTTCCCACGGATCAGGTTCGAGTTGTTTGATGCCGAGCGAAACGCGCTCTTTGGTGCGGTCGAATTTGAGAATCCTGACCGCGACTTCCTGCCCGACCTGCAGCATCTCCGAAGGGTGCGTGATGCGCCCATAGGACATGTCGGTGACGTGCAAGAGGCCGTCGATTCCGCCCAGATCGATGAACGCTCCGTATTCGGTGAGGTTCTTCACCGTACCGGTGACCGCCGCGCCCTCCACCAGATGTTCCAGCGTGACCGTTTTGCGGGAGTTGATCTCTTCCTCTACCGCCATCTTGCGCGAGACCACCACGTTGCCGCGCCGGCGATTGAGTTTGATGATCTTGACCGGAATGTCCTGCCCGATGAGCGCGTCGAGGTTGTGCACCGGGCGCGGGTCCGCCTGCGATCCGGGCATGAAGGCCTTGACCCCCACATCCACCGCTAGTCCGCCTTTGACCCGGCCTAACACGCGTCCGGATAGCACGAGCCCGTCATTGGCCGCCTTATCCAGGTCGTCCCAGATGCGGAGGCGCGCAGCCTTGGTGTGAGAAAGCAGTACATAGCCCTCGACCTGCTCGCTGCGGTCGATCATCACATCGACCACGTCGCCGCGCTTCACGGTGATTTCTCCCGAAGGCGAGAGGAATTGGTCCAGAGGGACGATGCCTTCGGACTTGTAGCCGAAGTCGATGATGACGTCTTTGGCGGTGATGCCGAGGACCGTGCCCTGCACTACTTCATCGGCGGCTGGTGGGGCAAACTGACTGTAATCTTCGAGCAGATGCTCGTAATTTTCCGGGACCGAGGGGTCCACTTGCCCGTTGTTTTGGTCTACGGCCATTCAGCCTCCGCCAGTTACCGATTCACAGGGCTCGGATTGGGAAGCAGGAGTCGGACGACCGAGTGCGAGACCATGCGGCAAAACCACGAGCAACCACCGTGAGATCAGTATGTTAGCAAATATACGCCGAGTCAGCGGAAGTTGTCAACGGCCCCCCGGCGCAGGCCGGCGCGGATTCTAGGGTTGAATTGTGATCGAAACACCGCTCTGTGTAGTGTTTCCCGCTAACGTAGCCACTACGGCGGCATCGCCGGCAGGCAGTGCCGGGAGGGTGATGTTAAATTGACACAATCCAGGGGAGACGATACCGGCGAAGCTCACCGTTGCCGGAACTCCGCCGACCGTGACTTGAACCGCCGCTGCGAGTGGCTGCGAACCGGGCACCAGTTGCGACGAAGGCAGCGCGGGCGTGGAAGGGCCAAAGCCGGTGCCGTAGAGCAGAATTGTCTCGCCCGGCTTTGCAGGCTGCGCCGTGCTTACCAAGCTATAATCCGCGGAGTGGAGCGCCGCCACATAGGCGCCCGCCCCATAGGTGAAGAAGGCGGGCGAGTAGGCTGTTTTTGCGGCGCTGAAATTGTTGCTGGCCTGTTGCGCCGTGGTGACCTGCACCTGCACGTTGCCCGTGGACGCATCGTCCGGCGCCAGCAGGTTGATTTGCGTCGGGCTGATATAGGCCACGTAGGCGGGCATCCCGTTGACCGTCACTGAGACGCCTTGCAGGGTAGTGGGCAGCAGGCTGTGTACGAAGTCGGTGGATTGCCAGGAATAGGTAATGGCCGAGAGATGGGTGCCGAAGACGGAGATCCAGGTCCCGGAGGCCACGCCCGGCTGGAAACTGCCGGCGTTGCCCACGGCACTGATGACGGGGGCGGGCGGCGCACCTTGCACCACCAGCGTCACCGCCACGGTGGCAGGGCTTCCATCGGCGCCATCCGCCGCAATCTGGATCGAACCCAAATAGGTTCCCTGGGCCAGGTTCGCCGGATTGAACGCCACCACCAGACTGCCGGGAGCCGTGCCGGATGCAGTGGAAAGGATTATCCACGAATCGCTGGCGGCGGCGGTCCATGAGAGCGTCCCGCCGCCCCCATTGGCGATTGTGATCGCCGGTGAGGGCGGCAGCGCACTTCCATAGGTGTATTGGAAATTGAGTTCCAGCGGCGCGGCGACCAGGATGGCCGGCGGCGTGGAGACCGTCAGGGTCACGGTAAACGTGATCGGGCTGTTGGTGGCGCTGGCTGCGGTGATGGTTACCGTGCTGGCGTACGTCCCGGGCGCAAGGGTGCCTGGAATCGCGGTGACAGTGAGCGTGGCGGGCGCGGTGCCGGAGGCGGCGGAGAGCGTGAGCCACGCATCTTTCGCCGTTGCCGTCCAGGAGAGCGCGCCGCTTCCCGTGTTCGAAATCTGAATGCTCTGCGCCGCGGGCGCGCTGCCTCCCTGAAGATACGCGTACTGCAGGGTGAGGCTTGCGGGAGCCGCGGAGAGAATCGCCGGCGTGACAGCCATTACAGCGATCGAATCCGTGCCGTTGGTTGCGCGCACGGTGATGGTCAGCATTCCGGTGAGGCTCGCCGGCAGTGCCGCCTTGATCTCCGTTGCGCTCCAGGAGGTGATGGTGAGCACCTGGCTGGTGGTGGAGCCTGCCGCTGTGGCCGAGACCTGGCAGCCGCTGCACTGGGAACCGAAGGTGGCGCCTGTGATCGTGATCGTGGTGCCCGCGTTGATGGTGTGCGCCGCGCCGCTGTTTAGCGGCCCCACGCTCGCGATCGCAGTCCCGATCTTGCAGCGTGCCGCCGTGAAGAATTGCGCCGGCTCCACGACGGAGCCGCAATTGACTCTCCCGGCGGCGGTGCTCGTGGCCAGAAACTGCCCGTTCCCGAACAGGAAGTCGCCGTAGTAAATTACGCCAGCATCGCCGCCGTTTGTCAGCGCCACGGTGCCCCACTGCACTGCGGTCACATCGGAGAGATATGCGCCGGCCGAATTGACCAGCGTGAAATACATGCCGCCGTTCTTGGAGAGGTAGGCATCGGCGTCGGCCGCGGTTCCGATGCTCTTCCAATCCGTGGTGCCCGCCAGGAACGAGCGTACGATCTGGCTGGTGGGATGTGAGGTCGCCGTGACATTGGCGATTCCGGGCGCGCTGCAGGCAAAAATTCCCAGGCTGGAGTTGGCGAAGGCGGCCGGGTCCACGTGGCAATAGGGCACTACTCGTGTTACCGCGGGTTGTTGCGCCACGAAGCCGAGCGACGCGCTGGTGAGGGAGACAAAGCCATCGCTGGCATTCTGTAAAAGCACGCTGGAGGATAGCGAGGGTGTGTAGGTGCCCGCGTTTCCCGCGATTGCGATGGCGTCTACGCCGCGGAGATCGTCGCCGAGCTGGTTCCAGGTGGCCAGGTTCCAGAGCAGCGCGCTGCCCGGAATCAGTTCCGCGCCCTGGGAACCGGAGAGCAGAGAAGTGGAGTAGTTGCCGGCGACAAACGAGCCGAAGTTCGGCGTCGCAATCAGCACCAGTTTACGGACGAGGGTGGTCGCGGGCGGAACCAGCGATTGGTTCGCCTGCAGTCCGCTGAGATATGCGCGCGCGATCAGGCCTCCCATGCTGTGCGCCACGAGATCGATCTGGGGCACCTGAGCGCCGTTATCGTATTTGATGGATTTCAGATACGAAGCCAGATCCGCGGCCAGCGTCTCTACCGGTTTGCCCGCGTCTTCCAGGCAATTGTCGAAGAGGTAGACGGCGGGGACACCATCAGCCACCAGATAATTGGCGAGGTTGCCAAAGGTCTCCGCGGAACTGTTGGCCACCGGGCAGGTTCCGTCAAAGCCGGCGATCCAGCCGTTCAGCAGCACCACCGGAGGCCGCTTGGCGTTTGAGGGGATTCCGGCCCGCGGCTTGACCAGGACGCTGAGCGCGACCTGCCGGGTCTCGCCGGTCTGCGAAGTTGCCGTCACCTGCACCGTATACTCGCCCGGTTCCACGCGTGCTGGTGCTGCCAGCAACAGGCGCTCTCCCGTCGACGAGGGCGCGAGCACCAACCCGGCGGCGGAGCCATCGGCAAATTCAGCGCTACGGGAAACGGCGTGCAGGAGGAAATCCAGCGTCTCCGCCGGCGCGGCGAACTCCGCCGGTTCACCTGAGCGCAATTCGTAACGGGTCTGGGAGATCGCGAGCGGTTTGACCGCGGCATGCGCGCAGGCGAGGAAAAGCGCGGTCAAGGTGCACAACTGGCGGAGGTTTCGTGAGGCCGGAAGGGTCATGGAAAATGTAAGGGCACCTATGAAGTCAGACGCGCCGTACCCTGGGAACGCGCAGGCTGTCTTGCACCCGCTCTTCCTTTTACTACCATAGCGCCAAGTCTGTTTCGTCTGGAGTGTCCGGCTGCGAAGGCAAGCGCCGAAGTGGCGAACTTCCCTGCGGTCATGTCGTGCAAGTGTCCGTCCATCGAGTAGGGCAGGCGCCTGCCAACCAGGTACGCCAGAGGAATTGGCAGGCGGATCGACTGCCCTACCTTTGCGCCTGGACTTCCCATCGGCGAAGAGAAGGTCTTCAACGGTGGTGTGTTGACGAAACTCGCGTGACGGGAGGCGCCGGAGCGATTGGTTGTGGGCGCTGCGGTATGGCTGCCATCGATCGCCACCGAGCTGTGAAGCGGAGAGCCTAGATCTTCTGCAGCGCCGAATCGAGATCGGCGATCAGGTCTTCGAGATCCTCCAGTCCGACCGAAATCCGGATCAGGTCCGGCGTGATGCCCATCGCATCCAGAGTTGCCGGCGCGACCGAAGCGTGAGTCATGGTCACCGGATGTTCAATCAGCGATTCTACGCCGCCGAGCGATTCGGCCAGCGTGAATACCTTCACCGCTTCCAGCAGCCGGAACGCCGCGGCTTGGCCGCCCTTAACGCGGAAAGAGAAGGTGCCTCCGTATCCGCGCATCTGGCGCTGCGCCAGTTCGTGCTGCGGATGCGAGGGCAGGCCGGGGTGCAGCACCGCCTCGATCTTCGGGTGAGCCTCCAACCAGCGCGCCACGCCGAGCGCATTGCGTTGGTGCTCCTCCATGCGTACGGCGAGGGTCTTCACGCCGCGCAGCACCAGGTAGCAATCCTGCGGCCCCGCGCACGTGCCCATCGCGTTCTGCAGGAAGCTGATCTTCTCCGCCAGATGCGGATCGCGCACTACGATTGCGCCGCCCACTACGTCCGAGTGCCCGTTGATGTACTTGGTGGTGGAGTGGACGATTACATCCACGCCGAACTCGAAGGGGCGTTGGAAATAAGGGGAGAGGAACGTGTTGTCGCAGACCGTGATCGCGCCATTTTGATGCGCCAGCACGGATACCGCGGCCAGATCGACAAGATTCATCAGCGGATTGGTGGGAGACTCGATCCACACCGCCTGCGCTCCGGCGGAGAGCGCGGCTTCTACGGCAGCCAGGTCGCGCAGGTCCACGTACACGGCTTCGACGCCGATCTCGCGGAACACCGATTCCAGCAGACGGTACGTGCCGCCGTATAGATCGGATTGCACCACGATGCGCGCGCCGGAGCGAAACAGCATCAGGACCGTGGTTTCGGCGGCCATGCCGGTGGCGAATGCGAAGCCCGCCGTTCCGCCCTCAAGCGCGGCCAGACAGGTCTCCAGGGCCTTGCGCGTGGGGTTGCCGCTGCGCGAATAGTCGAATGGACCGGGACGGTTCACTCCCTGAAACGCGAAGGTGGAGGTCTGGTAGATAGGCGGCATGACAGCGCCCTGATGGTCGGCGGGTTCGTGTCCGGCGTGGATGGCTAGGGTTCGAAATTTCATTGCTGGGAGTCGGAAAGCCTGTTCAGAGTTGTTGCGATAGGGGAGATTGAGGCCCTGATGTCAATGATAAAGGGGCCGGGGAGAAACCGCAAACCGCGGCGCCGGAAGTTATACTGAATCCCGTGGAACACAACGCAATGACACGCCGTATGTTTGTGGGCGCCATGACCGCGCTCGGGCTCTCTGCCGCCGATGACGGTTGGGCCCAACTCTTCGATGGCCACAGCCTGCAAGGCTGGCAGGCTAGCGAGAACAAGGCTTCCTGGAAGGTCGTGAACGGCCTGCTTTCCGCCGAAGGGCCACGTTCCCACCTCTTCTATACCGGGCCGGTGAACGGCGCGGACTTCCGCAACTTCGAACTGGAAGTCGAGGCGCTCGCCCGGCCGGGCTGCAATTCCGGCGTCTATTTCCATACCGCGTTTCAGGAGCGTGACTTCCCCTACCAGGGCTTCGAGATTCAGATCAACAACACCGCCACCGGCGATGGCGGCTATCGCGAGCGCAAGAAGACGGGTTCGCTGTATGGAATCCGCAACGTCTACCGCCAGTTCGTGGCGGACGATCAGTGGTTCAAGCTCAACGCGATCGTGCGCGGCAAGAACGTGCAGATCCGCATCGATGGCATGCTCGTGGTGGATTACACTGAACCCACGCCGCCGTTCATCCCCGACGGTCCGGAAAAGGGCCGCTTCCTGCAACACGGGACCTTCGCGCTGCAATGCCACAACGATGGCTCCCACGCGCGCTTCCGCAGCGTACGCGTACGCCCGCTTCCCGATGACGCTACCGCTCCCGGCGCGACCGCGCCCGTGGCGGACGACGTGTTCAAGCAGATCGTCAACGTAGGCCGCCACAACATTCCCGTGGCGGATTTTCACGTCCACCTGAAACTGGGCCTGACCCTGGAGCAGGCGCTCGCCAAATCGCGGCGCGATGGCATTCAGTATGGCATTGCGGTCAACTGCGGCAAAGGCTTCCCGGTGCAGGACGACCAGAGCGCCGTGCAGTATCTCGATAGCATGAAGGGGCAGCCCTGCTTCGTCGCCATGCAGGCCGAAGGCCGCGAATGGACGCAGATGTTCTCCCGCGGCATGGCCGCGCGTTTCGACTACATCTTCACCGATTCCATGACCTGGACCGACAACCACGGCAAGCGTATGCGCCTCTGGATTCCCGACGAAGTGGGTACCATCTCAGACGTGCAGGAGTTCATGGACACTCTCGTCGATCGCGCCGTGGGAATTCTCGATCACGAACCGGTGGACATTTACGCCAACCCGACGTTCCTTCCCGAGGTCATCGCCAAGGACTACGAGCAACTCTGGACGCCCGAGAGGCGCAAAAAAGTGATCGATGCCGCGGTGCGCAACGGTGTCGCCATCGAAATCAACAATCGCTACAAACTGCCCAGCCCATCTTTCATTAAACTGGCCAAGGCGGGCGGCGCCAAGTTCACCTTCGGCACCAACAATACCTCTCCCGACGATCTGGGACGCTGCGAGTACGGCCTGCGTATGGTCGAGGAGTGCAAACTCGTCTGGCAGGATTTCTTCGTCCCCCTAAGCGGCCCCAAAGCAATGGACCGCAAAGGCTCCGCCCTCCGCGCTGGCTAGCGTCGCCAAAAGTAGGGCAGGCGGTTCCGCCTGCCAACTCCCCTTGTGGTGCGGCGAACCGCTTGCGGCGCCGATCTCAGCACCTCAATGCTGTACGGTGAGCAGAAGGTTGGGCTGGCTGCTGGCGCCATTGTAGGTCGCCACCAGCGCGTGATCGCCATCGGCGAGCGCAGCCGGCACTACCACGTTGAACTGGTACAAGCCGGGCGAGATGACTCCCGCGAACTGCACGCTCGCGGGCAGATTCCCGATCGTGACCTGCGGGAGCGCGGGCAGCGTCCCCCCTTGAGCCGCGGCGCCAGTCACCAGAGCGGGCGAGGTCTGTCCGAAGCCGCTGCCATAGAGAATCACCACCTCTCCGGGTTTGGCCGGTGATGTTGATCCAGCGTACAGGCTGGTGGGGCCGAGCAGACTCCCATTCGCGTGCGTGGCCGCTGCATACGTGCCGTTGAAAGAAAAGAAGCCCGGTGCATACACTTGCGCACTGACAGTCGCAGCAGGCGAGGTGCCGAGAGCGTTCGTCAGCGTCACCGGGATCGTGCCCTGTGCCGCATCGAGCGATGTCAGCACGTTCACCTGCGTCGGGCTGATGTAATAGACAAAACCCGGCTTGCCGTTCACCAGCACGCTGACCCCATCCAGGCTGGTGGGCATTTGTCCGTTCACGAAGTCACTGCCCTGCCACAGGCGCGTCGTGGTGGAGAGGTTCACTCCCTTCACTTCAATCCAACTGTTGGGTGCGATCAGCGGGCGTTCCCCGGTGTTGCTCACCACCTGAGAGATGGCCGGCCCTGCCACCGCGACACTGGCCGCGAGGTCGACCGTCGCCGAGGCCTGCTTGCTCGAATCGGCAAACGCCGTCGCCGTGACCGTCAGCGCAACCGGCGAACTCAGCGAGAGCGGTGGCGTGTAGAGACCGTTCTGCGTGATGGTGCCGACCGGCGGGTTCAGCGACCAGCGCACCGCGCCATTGCCCGAGTTCTTCACCTGCGCGGTAAACTGCTGCGCGCGTCCCGCCGGCGTCAGACTCGCGGAACTGGGCGTCAGCGTCACCGTGACCGGCGGATTGCCCATGCCGGGGATCAGATACGTTGCCCCGCCATCCACGGAAGTGTTGCCGGTCGCGCTGATTTCGATCAGATAGGTCGTGTTCGCGGTGACGCCGAAACTCACCACCGCATCCACCTCTGCCGCCGTATCGCGCGCCACCGTGGCGCACACCAGTTCGGTGGCCGGTGCGGTGGCGGCATAGGCCGTCAGCACGATTCCGGAATTCCCCGCCACATCGTACCGGCGTCCCCACGCGCGCAACTGCAGCGTGCCGGAAATGGAAGGGGTAACGCTCCACCACGCGGTTTTGTAATCGGCCGACCCGGTGCAGGTGTGTACCGGATCGGCGGCACCGGAGGTGAGAGGGCGCGTATCCGTGAACGCGAAACCGGGGATGTTGAGCGCAATCGGCGCCGCCGACGAATCCGCGCGGGTGGTCGTCAGCGTAGCCGTGTTCTGTTGTACCGGCAGCGAGATGCCGGCGACAATCAACGTGTCGGCGCGGGTGGCGGTGCCGTTGTAAGCCGGAATGACCACGTAAGCCGTACCCGGTCCCGTGCCCTGCGCGGGCGATTGGAATCCGAACAGCGTCCCCGGCAGAGCGCTCCAGGCGCAACCCGGCGCCGTGTTGACCGTCACCGGCGCCACGCTGCCAAATGCATCCGCTGCCAGTGTCGCAGGCGTGATGGAGTAATTGCACGAGGTCGAAGGCGCGCCCTCGAGAGGAATGCGGAACGCGCCGCGCCCATAGGTGAACGCGAACAGCCAGTTGCTGGAACTGCCTTGATCGAATGCCAGGTCTTCCACGATCACGTTGGAAAAGGCCGCATCGCGCGCCCAACTGATTCCGCCATCGCTCGATGTGAGCAGTCCTAATTCCGTGCCCAGATACAGGGTGGCGGGGTTATACGGATTCACCAAAAGGCGGAAGACCGGCATATCCGCGACCGCGGTTGAGCCCGAGCCATCCGAGCGCTGCCACGTCGCGCCGCCATCCACGCTCTTATACACGTGACCATCCGTAGGCGCGGAGTTCAGGGTCGAATACGTTGCGTACATTACGTTGGGATTGGTGGGGTCGAAGGCCAGGCCCGCAACCGCCCCGGTGCGTGGACGTGTGGACTTCCACGAAGTGCTGCCATTGCTAGTGAGTGCGTTGCCGTTGCTATAGATGTAGCCCGTCTGCGTGCCGAATAAGACCGCGTTGGAATCGAACGGCGAGACGGCAATTGCCGTGACGTGGCTGGAAGCTTCCACAGGCGCGGCCGCGCTCCAGGAAGCGCCCGAATCGGTGGACCGCCACAGATTCGTCGTGCCGCCCAGGTACATGCGGCGTCCATCGTTGGGATCCATCGCCAGATAGGCGATGAAGGGAAACGTAGTGGAGGTCTCGGTGATGCCGTTCACCGCGCTGGTGAGTGTGATTCCGCCATCAAGCGACCGCCGCAACGCCAGGTTCTGGGTCGATTCGAAAATGACATTCGCATCGGCAGGGTCCACTGCCACGGCTGCGCCATCGCCGGTGGAGAAGGGTACCCAGCCGTTGACTCCCGTTGCATCGTTGCCGCGGGATGCGGCATTATCCTGTGATCCGCCCATATACACCTGTCCGCCCTGGTAAGCCGCACCGTGGTAAAACTGCGTGGCCGCATAGGAGTTGTTCAGGTTGATCCAGGTCACCGCATCGTTGGCCACGAACTGCGTCTGGCACGCCGCCTGCGCTCCCGTGGAGACCGCCGCGCGCGCGTTGTCGGTGCGGAAGATGCCGCCGTCGGTGCCCAGAAACATGGTCTGATTGGTCGTGCCGTTGTAGCCGGGGTGGAAAGTGATCACATGGCGGTCCGCGTGCGCGAATTGGTTGGAAGTCCGCCCGATCTGCCACAGCGAAGCCACTCCCCAATTGGCGCCGCCATCGTCGCTGCGGAAGAGGTCCACGCCGCCCGCCCACACGCGGGTGGGGTCCAGGGGATCCACTGCCAGCAGATTGTCGTACCCGCCCTGCCCTCTGCTGAACACCGGCGCACCGCCCGAACAGACTGTCTGAATCACGTTGCGCGAATCCTGCAGCAGGATCGTATTCATGATGTTCGGGTCGGTGTTGGCCACCCGTGTATCCCACGAGCCCGCATCTCCATTCGCGGTGGACCGGAACACGGCCAGCAGTCCGTTCTCGTAATTCGGGTCGCCGCCGATACTGGTAGCCATGGCGTATATGGTGGATTGCTGGGAGGGTGCAAGAGCCAGCGAAGTCCGGCCCATGTGCGCGACGGAATGAACCATCGTCCAGGTCCCGGCACCTGCCGCATCCGGGTTCCGCCAGATGGTATAGGCTGCTCCGCTAGCCGCGCCGGTGCAGGAGGCATACACATAGTCCGTGGTCTGATCGGTGCGAATCACCAGGTCCTGGCAACCGGCGTATACCTTGCTGGCGTTGAGCAACTGCGTCCAGGTGGAGCCCGCGTTGCTGCTCAGCCAGATGCCGGTCCAGGTGGCCGCGTAGATGCGCTGCGAATTGTTCGGGCTGATCACGAGCTTATTTACATAGGTGAACGCGCTGGTCTTGATGATGTTATTCCAGGAAGCGCCGCCGTCCGTACTTTTGAAGATGCCCTGGCCCGTGAAGCTCGTGTACCATTCGCCGGTGCCCGCATACAGCGTCGGCGATGCCGGATTCGTCGCATCCATCGCCAGCGCACCAATGTTGAGCACCGGCAACAGCGAGTCCGTGAGTTGGTTCCAATTCTTGCCGCCGTCCTCCGTCTTCCAGATACCGCCGGTTACGGCGCCGGCGTACATGATCGCGGGGTTCTGCGGATGAATCACCAGGCTGCGCGTGCGTCCGCCGAGATTTCCCGGACCGAGTGAAGTCCATGAGCCGGTCCCGGCAGCCCGCACGGGCATGGCGTCCACCTGCTTTCTGGCAGCGCTGTAACGGTCTGCGGGCAACTCCGTGGCTCCCGTGGGGAGGCGCCGTTGCAGGAAGAACCTCGTTGCATCGCCCTCGTCCTCGTCCATTAGCGAGGCATTGGCGGGTTGGGAAGCGGGTTGCGCGGGCAGGGCAGGGCCACGGCTCAGGCTCGCCGGATCGCGCCGGAGCGAACAGCCCATCAGGGCAAGAAGACACAGCAGAGAGAGATATTTCGGCATGGTGGAATGTACGGAAGAGGTTCCAGTATGATCGGTTTTTCCGGGCGAAGCAATCGCCCGCTGGGCCGGTGCAACGGCGTTGACGTAGCCAGTGTGTTACTTGTGAAGAGGCAGGTATTCCCGCGCCAAAACAGTAAGAGCCCGATGCCCGTAGACGTTACACCGCAAGAGCAATTCTATTCCGCCCTCGCGAGCGAGATCCCGCCGCGCATCGAAGCGTTGACGCAGTGCCGCTCCACGTCGGAGATGCGGAACCATCCGGCTTACCGCGCGATCGCTACACTGGTGGAGCAATCCCTCGCCACCGCGCACGTCGCGGACTTTCGTAAAGCCGGCGCGCCCGCGCTGCAACGCTATCGCATCCTCGCCTGGAACATTGAACGCGGTACCCAGTTCGATGCGCAACTCGAAGCCTTCCGGTCCCACCCTTACCTGAAGACCTGCGACGTGCTGCTGCTGACCGAGGCCGATGCCGGCATGGCGCGCTCCGGCAATCGGATGGTGGCCGAACTCCTGGCCCGCGAATTGGGCATGGCGCAGGTCTTCGCCCCCTGCTACATCGCGCTGGGCAAGGGCTCGGGCGTGGAGCGTCACGCGGAGGGCGAGAACACGTTGGGGCTGCATGGCAACGCGATCCTCAGCCGCTATCCGCTGAGCGACGTCCGCCTCATTCCGCTCGATAACGGCGTGGACAAGATGGCGCACCGGGAAAAGCGCCTCGGCCGCCAGGCTGCCGTCTCGGCCCGCATCGATTTCCCCAACCTCTCCGTGCGCGCTGTCTCCGTGCATCTGGACGCGCAATCCACGCAACGGCACCGCTGCGAACAGATGCGTACCGTGCTCGACGCCATCCCGGTCGATCTGCCCGTAATTCTAGGCGGCGATTGGAATACCAGCACCTATGACTCTTCGCACGCCTTCCGTGCCATTCTCGGCTTTTGGCTGCGCGTGATGATGGGCGTGGACCACGTGATCCGCAACCACTATCTCCACCCCGAATCCCGCTTCGAGCGCGGTCTGTTTGAGCTGCTGCGCGAGCGCGGCTTCGAGTACGATCGTTCCAATCAAATGGGCGAGCATACGATCTGCTACGACGTCTGCGATCCACGCGCCACCGGCAGCCTGCGCGAGTGGGTCCCGGAGTGGTGCTTCGCTTTCATCCGCTGGGCCTTGCGCCACCATGATGGCCGTTGCCCCATGAAACTCGATTGGTTCGCTTCGCGCGGACTGCATGTGGAATCGCCAGTAGTGATTCACGACCTGCGCGAGGGGCTGGCCGAACCCATGTCTGACCACGACGCCGTCGGCGTGGATATTCTGGCCGCGGATGGCGGCGTGTGATCGCGGCGATCGTCAATCCCTGCGCCGGTTCCGGCTCTGCGCGCCGCCGCTGGCCGCGCGCCGCGCAGTTGTTGCAGGAGCGTCTCGGTCCCTTCCGAGTCTGCTTTACCAACGCGCCGGGTCACGCCACCGAACTGGTCCGCGAACTCTCGCTCGCCGGCTGCGACCTGTTGATCGCAGCCGGCGGCGATGGAACGCTTAACGAAGTGGTGAACGGAATCGTGCCGGGCCCATCCGCTCCGCGACTCGGCGTGCTCCCCCTGGCCAGCGGCGGCGACTTCGCGCGCACGCTCGGTCTCACCGGCATCGAGTCTGCCGTGCACGCTCTTGCCGCTGGAGAGACGCGTCCCGTCGATCTGATTCGAGCCACGTTCCGTTCCCCCGATGGCGCCACTACCGAGCGGCTGTTCCTGAATTCCTCCAGCGTCGGTCTCGGCGCTCTGGTCGCGCGGGGCGTGCGTGGCTGGTGCCGCGCGATTCCCGGCAGCGGACGCTATCTCGCGGCCGCGATCCCCGTCCTCGCCTCCGGTAGATCCTTCTCCGCAACCTTTCGTTTTGATGACGCCTCGCCGGTCACTGTTCTTCTCACCACCGCCGCCGTGGCAAACGGGCAATACCAGGGCGGCGGCATTCGCATCGCACCGGAGGCACGGCTCGACGACGGGCTTGCCGACATCACCGTGGTGGAACGCGTAAGCCTGGCTGAAGTCGCAAGGAAGCTCCCTATCCTCTACTCGGGCGCGCTCTACTCACACCCCAAGGTCCGCCACTGGCGCGCCGCACGCGTGCGCATTGACGGAGCAGCGGACATCCCCGTGGAACTCGACGGCGAGCCCACCGGGACGCTACCGCTATTGCTCGAAGTGCTGCCGCGCGCCCTCCGCTGCGTCTTCCCCCCAAGATAAGCGTAGGGCAGGCGGTTTCGCCTTCCCACTCAGCACGCCCACAGAGTTGGCAGGCGGAAACGCCTACCCTACTGTGCGAGGTGGGTGCGGTGCGCCGCTCGTTAGATCAGCTTCGTCTTATTGATCGGCAATTCCCGTATCCGTTTGCCGGTTGCGGCAAAGATTGCGGCCGTAAGCGCGGGAGCGATCACCGGTGCTCCCGGTTCGCCCGCGCCTGCGTGCGGCGCCTTCGAATCCACAATGGTGACGTCGATCTTCTGCGGCGATTGTTTCAGCCGCGCCACCGGGTAATTGTGGAAATTCGATTGCTTGATTTGCCCGGCTTCGGCTGTGATCTCGCCCATCATCGCGAGTGACGTGCCGAACACAGCTGCACCCTCGAACTGCGCGCGCACGCGGTCCGGCATCACTACCTGTCCCAGGTCTGCCACCGTCCACACGTGCGGTATGGTGAGGACCCCCGCATCGTCAATGGCGATTTCCACGGCCGTCGCGACGTAGGTCAGGAAGCTCCGATGCGCCGCAATGCCGATCGCGCGGTGCTTCGTGTTGGTGAATTTCGCGTACCCGGATTTCTCCGCGCACTGCTCCAGTACCCGGCGAAGGCGCCCGGTATCCATCGGGAACGTATCCGTGGACATTCCGTTGTTCCAGGGCTTCACGCCGTCTTTACTCAGATCCACGTTGCGGTCGGAGCCCAGGATCTTCAGGAAATAATCGACGTAGTTGGAATTGTTCAGATGCGCCAGTTCGTCCACGAAACTGTGGATCGCAAACGCGTGGAAGAGATGACAGACCGCCCGCATCCAGCCCTGCCGCACGTGGTTCTTCGCCGGACAATTCTCGGCGCGGATGTGAGGCACGTCGAACAGCAGTTCATTCAGCCCCATCCCCGTTTCGAAATCGGCGCCATACTCCGCGCCCGCAGCGAAGGTGGAGGCAATCGGCGGGAAAGCGCTGCGGAAGAGCCAGGAGTTGACCTTGCCGGATGCGTCCAGGCCGCCCTTCATGTGCATCGCGGCTACGGAGTGGAAGTAGTCGAAGCGGATGTCGTCTTCGCGCGTCCACACCACTTTCACGGGTTTGCTGGTAGCCTTGGAAATCAGCGCCGCTTCCACCACGTAATCCGGTTTGGACTTGCGTCCGAACCCGCCGCCCAAGAGCGTCACGTGGCAAGTCACATCTTCCGGCTTGATCCCCATTGCCGCAGCCACCGCGGTCTGCACCGCCTGCGGATCCTGGGTGGGGCACCATGCCTCCACCTTGCCGTTGTTCCACTCCGCCACCGCCACCGGCGGTTCCATGGGAACATGCGCCAGCATGGGCGTATAGTAATCGGCCTCGTGTGTCTTGGCCGCCCCCGCGAACGCCTTGTCGAAATCGCCGCGATTGCGGACCACCTGTCCGGACTTGTGAACGCTGGTGAAGAGGTCCTTCTTGTAGCTGTCGGACGCAAAGCCGGCGTGAGCGGCATTCAGATCCCACTCGACCTTCAGTTTTTTCCGGCCCTGCATCGCCGCGTGGGTGGAGTTGGCTACTACCGCGACTCCGCCCAGTTGCTGGAACAGGTGCGGCTGTTTGAACGGCGGAAGTTGCACCGTCTTCTGCACGCCCTTCACCTTCAGCGTTTCGGCATCGTCACAGCTCTTCAACTTCGAATCATAAACCGGCGGACGTTCCACGGACGCGTACAGCATCCCCGGTCGCTTCGCATCCATGCCGAAGACCGCCTTGCCGGTCACAATGTCGTGCTGATCCAGCACCGGCACGGTCTTGCCGATGTAGCGGTACTCCGCCGACTTCTTGAAGCGAAGCTCGCCCTTCGCCGGAACCGGCAAAGCGGCGGCGAGGGCCACCAGTTCTCCCAGGCTGGCGCTGCGCTTGGAAGCCGCGTGCGTCACCTTGCCCATGTGGAGTGAGACCTGGCCCTCCGCCACGCCCCATTTTTTCGCTGCCGCGCGCTCCAGCATCAGCCGCGCCGTGGCGCCGGCAATGTGCATCGCCTCCACGAAATCACGCACCGAGCACGACCCATCGGTATTCTGTGAGCCGTATTTCGTGTTGCCCGTGGCCTGCTCCACGCGCACCGTCTTCCAATCCACATCCAGTTCTTCGGCCACCACTAGAGGCAGCGAAGTGCGGCTGCCGGTGCCCATCTCCGAGCGGTGCGCCGTGATTACGATCTGGCCGTTCGGTTCAAAACCCAGATAGACGCTGGGCTGCCAACCCGCCGCCGCGTTCGCCTGGTCCGTGAGCAGAGTTGTGCCCAGCACCATCGCGCCGGCGGAGAAGATCGTGCTCAGAAAGCCGCGCCGGTCCACTGACAGCACTTCCACCACACGGCACTCATCGCCGTGCTTTGCGTAGGCTTCGCGCGTCAGGCGCGCGATTTCTGAGACACCCTTGGGGGCGGCAAGCAACGCGGCCGCGGAAGCGAGCGTTGCCTCGCCGGGCAGGGAACTCTCCTGCGGTTGATTTTCCGGGGCAGGGAAGCTGGTGCCGTATGTGATCTTCATGGTTATTTCACCCCCGCTGCCGTCTTGATGGCTTCACGAATCCGAGTGTAAGTGCCACAGCGGCAGATGTTGCCATCCATCGCGCCATCGATCTGTGCGTCGGTGGGCTTCGGCGTCTGCTTCAACAGCGCTGCCGCCTGCATGATCTGCCCGCTCTGGCAATAGCCGCACTGCGCCACGTTGTGCTTCTCCCAAGCGGCCTGCAGCGGATGCGTGCCAGTCGCACTCAAGCCTTCGATGGTGACCACCTTCTTGCCAGCGGCCGCGCTGACCGGGGTCACGCAACTGCGCACCGCCTCGCCATCCAGGTGGATGGTGCAGGCGCCGCACAGCCCCATGCCGCAGCCGAACTTGGAACCGGTCAGTTCCAATTCGTCGCGCAGGTACCACAAGAGAGGGACGTCGGGGTCCCCGTCGAATTTACGGGCTTTGCCGTTTACGGTTAGTTCGATCATACGGTGCTGACATTATATGCCGTTCAACCGTGCCGGGCGTGACCCGTTGCCGGCGCGCCTCACCCCACCGTGCGAACCTGCACACCGGCCGGCGCGGGCAGGTGGCAGCGCAGCACTCTGCTTCGGGCCCTCTCGGGCACGCCTTCCCACCGCGCCGCCTTGCGCACCCGCATCGTACTATAATGAGCAACCGGATGGGTCTCTCCACCGGAGTGCTTTGGTGAAGAAGCCTCTGTTTCCT